>CAJFQT010000012.1 GCA_904419095.1 uncultured Clostridia bacterium
TACTGTTGCTCCATCAAATTTTATCTCTGTAAAATCACTTGTTGCTCCTACTCCTGTCATATTACTGTTTGTTGAATACGTATATAACTTTCCATCATTTGTTAATATTAAACTATTTTTTCCTACTATTCCTGATTCATTTATAAAACTAAATTTGATATCTTTTATTTTATCAACTATAGAATTAATAACTTCATTTTCTACTTTTTCTGGATATGTTGTTCTATTTCCAGCCTCCTTAGTTGCTACTGCTCCTTTTATTCCTGGTATTGCAACATATGCGGTTGTACCTGCCCAATACATTTCTTTATTTTTTGTTGTAAATATACAACCCAAGCCCTCTTTAATTGCAAATATTTTATTTATATTATCAAATTCTTCATTGCCGTCTTTTGTTACTACTGTATATTTAGATTTATATGTTTCATCTCCAAATAGATAGGCATTATTTTTTGCATACAATTTTCCGTCATTACTTAATGCAAACTGAGCATTTTTAGATGATACTAGTTGTTTTATATTACTTACATCTGTATTTTTATTGTTTATTCCTTCATATATATTTCCATCATTATCTACTATATTTATATTATTTCCTCCACTTTGTACAAACTGTGCTCCTGAAAATACATTTTTCAATTGATATATTGATTTTGCTTTTGGTTTTGTTATATTTGGATATCCATCTAAGTATATTTTATTATTTGATATAAATCCTATCATAGTTCCTAAATTTATAAATTCATTACTTATTTCATAAGAACTATATATTCTATCTAAATTATTTGTATTAATGTTAATTCGGTAATATTTATTATTAGAAGTTACTGCTGTTCCACCTAAAAATTGTAATTCGCTGTCTTGTAATCCATTTAGTTTTACTATTTCTCCACTTTCATTATTTGTATATAAATCTCCACTTTCTTTTAAAAAGACTACATTATTATTTGATCTAATCACAACATCTTTGACATTTTCTGTTACTTTTGTTAATTCGTTTGTATTATGTGTATGACCTAAGCATAGTGTTCCAATTCTATTATAACCTGAAGAATATAATAGTCCATCTTGAGTAATAACATATAAGCTTATTCCATTATTAGCTATTTTTTTAGGATTTTTCCATATATTATTATATGCACTTAATTCTATAAATTTTGAATATGAAGTATTATTTCCTATTCCAAATCCTCCATCCTCCATAAGTATTAATTCCACATCCATATACTCTTTCATCACTACATTTTAATATTACAGAACTAAATTGTTGCTGACTATGTTGTATAGGATATAATTCTATTTCTGTTGAGCTTAAATCTAATCCATCTATTTTTACTTCAACAAAATTATTATATATATTATTGTTTCCTTGACCTAATACGCCATCTGAATTTGCTCCACATGCCCATAGTCTATTATTTGTATCTAATACAAATGTATTTGTTGGTCCTGCCCATACATTTTTGGCTTTTACATCATTTGCTCCTTCTGTTCTTCCTTCTAATATCTTAGTTGGCTCTGTTACTAAATATGAATTTCCTTGTCCTAGCTTATTGTAATCATTTGCTCCCCATGCCCATAAGTCATCATTTGCATCTATTATATACGCTGTTCCTGTACTAAAATATATTTTCTTTACTCCATTTACTTTTGCTATGTTTTGTTCTGTTTCTACATTATTATTAAATGCCATTTCTGTTCCTTTTACTATTTCTTTTAAATCAAACTCTTGTAATCCATTTATTTTTGTGTTTTCTTCATTTGTTATTCCAGAATTTGAATTTAATTCTCCTACTACTGATAGTTCTCCATTTCCATACCACTTATATGTGTTGTTTCCTACCGTTATATACTCTGGTTCCGCCATATCATTTAGCGGTATTATTATATTTATTTTTTCTTGTTGATAAGTTACTCCATTTATGCTTATTACTTTATATTCTCCGTCAACTTCTATTAGGTATAAATCTCCATCAAATGCTTTTGCTGATTGCACTTTTTCTTTGTCTATTTTATAAAATTTACTATAATCTATTGTTTCTATTGTTGCTATTTCCCCATTTTGTGCCTTGTTTGCCCATTTTGACATTTTCTGTTTTAATTCTATACTAAGTTTATCTTTATCTATGCTTTCCATTGTTTCATCTTTTATTATTGGATATCTATCTATTCCTTCAATATTGTCTAATTCTTCACCTACAACATATATATCTATTTCTTCTTTTAATTGTGATATTTCTGTCATTATTTTTGCATTTGTCGCTTGTGTTAATATTCCGTTATCTCCTGTTAGTGTTGATATTGTTACTCCTGCAAGAATTAATAAGACTATTATTGTAATTACTAGTGCAATTAATGTTATGGCTTTTACTTCTTTAAAATTTTTCCTTTGATAATTCATTAAAATATTCCTCCTTAATTTTCTTATAATAAACAGGTTAATTTTATAAAATATAGATATTATATAAATGGGGTAAAAATATCATTATTTTAGCATATTAAACTTCTGACATGAACAAATAATAATATAAATATATAAAAATACTATCATTAGTTCTATAAAAAGTAAATAATATTATTAAAATTTGTAAAGTCTATATGCATTTATTTAAGTTTAATTTACCCAATGCTTAAATAATTTATGCCACATTTTTTTATAAATTATTTTACTTAACAAAAATATCAATAAAGTCAAAGAAAGCTAAATTTAAAGAAAAATAAATAATAAAAAAGACAAAAATATATCTTAAAGTTTAAATTTTTTATATTTTTGTATATTGCAAATTTTTTAATAAAATGCTATATTAATTTTGTACACACTAAATTTATAAATTAAAATAATTTATATAAAAACTTAATTTCAACAAAAAATTTTACATTCCAAAAACATTATCATCCCAATTTACTTCCAACCCAAAACAGATTTCACACAAAAAACACAATAAAAAAGCAATTTCATAACAATATATAACTACAATAAGCATATATTAAATAGTGATTCTAAATAAAACATTTAGAAAAAGCTATATAAATGAGGTGAAAAAATGAGGAAAAAACCAAAAGGAAGCACTGAGTTAATAAAAATGGAAAATTTTTTAGCAGTCGATGACAAAATGGATATACACAGTAAAGACTTTGAAAAAATAATGTTTATATATTCAGTAGCCATCAAAGAAATCAAAAACAAATTAGAAATTATGCAAGATGAATTCAAAGTATTATATAATTATGACCTAATTGACCACATAAACTATAGAATAAAAACCCCAGAAAGCATAAAAACAAAAATGGAAAAAAAGAATTTACAACTTGAATACAAAGAAATGATAAAATACATAAATGATATAGCAGGAGTAAGAGTAGTATGTCCACTAAAAAAAGACATTTTTTCCATAAAAGAATTTATAGAAAACATACCAGGAATACATATTTTATAAGAAAAAGACTATGTAAATAATCCTAAAAAAAGTGGATATTCAAGTTTCCATATAATTGCAGAAGTTCCAGTATCACTATCAAGCAAATTTATGTATGTAAAAGTAGAAATACAAATAAGAACAATGGCAATGGACTTTTGGGCAAGTCTAGAACACAAATTAAAATATAAATCAAAACAAAAAGTAACAAATGCAACATCAAAAGAATTAGTATCTTGTGCAAAAGTAATACAAAAATTAGATAAAAAAATGATGTTATTAAACAATTAAAAATTTATACTAAATTAAAAATAATATTAAAAACATTACAAAAAATATAAAAAGAATATCAAATAAAAATAAGATAGAGAATAAAGCACAACCCAAAAGTGCAATATTCCCTATTTTATTGTGTAGAAAAAATAACGAAAAAATTTAATTTATAGGAAGGATTTATGTAAAATACGTCGAATAATATAACTATGGATAAAAAGTGGAAATATTTTAAAAGAAAGTGAGGAAAAATGGCAAGATATAGTGATGAAATAATAGATGAAATTAGACAGAGCAATGATATAGTAGATGTAATATCACAATATGTTCGCCTAAAGCGAAGTGGAAGAAATTTTTTTGGACTATGTCCATTTCATAACGAAAAATCACCATCTTTTTCAGTATCGCCAGATAAACAAATATTTCACTGTTTTGGCTGTGGAGTAGGAGGAAATGTATTCACATTTTTAATGAAAATAGAAGGCATAAGTTTTTTTGAAGCAATACAAATGTTAGCAGAAAGAGCAAACATAGTATTACCAACATTAGAAAACAATATTGACAGTGCAAAAGAAGAACTAAAAGCAAAAGTATACAAAGTAAATGAATTTACAGCCGACTTTTATCACAAAAATTTATATCTACCAACCGCAAAGATAGCACAAGAATATGTAAAAAAAAGAAAGCTATCAAACGAAACATTAAAATCATTCCAAATTGGATTTTCTGGAAAATTTGATGAATTATATCGAGAACTAAAGAAGCAAGGATTTCAAGAAAGAGAAATATTAGAATCAGGATTAGTGAACAAAAATGAGCGAGGTCAATATATAGATAGATATCGCAACAGATTAATGTTCCCAATCTGTGATGTTAGAGGAAGAGTAATTGCTTTTGGAGGAAGGGTATTAGATGATTCAAAACCTAAATACATAAATTCACCAGAAAATATAGTATATAGCAAAGGTAGAAACTTATTTGGTCTTAATGTGGCTAAAAAGGGAGATTTAAAGAAAATACTCATAGTTGAAGGGTACATGGATGTTATATCACTTCATCAAAGAGGGATAACAAATGTAGTAGCACCACTAGGAACAGCATTAACCGAACAACAAGGTTGGTTGTTAAGAAAAAATGCAGAACAAATAATTTTAAGCTTTGACTCTGACGAAGCAGGACTAACAGCAAAAATGAGAGCACTAGAAATTTTACAAAATATGGGTTGTGACATAAGAATACTTCAAATGGATGGAGCAAAAGACCCAGACGAATACATAATAAAATACGGAAATGCTAGATTTTTAAATTTAGTAGATAAAGCACTTTCAGTAGTAGAATTCAAGGTAAAGATATTAAAACGTAATTTAAATTTAGAAAATGTAAATGACAAAATTAAATTCTTAAACGAAATTGCAAAAATAATATCTAAAATTGATAATACTATGGAAAGAGAAGTATACATAGAAAAAATTGCAAAAGAATATGAAATCTCAAAAGAAGCAATATATGCAGAAGTAAACAAACTTACATATTCAAACCAAAAGGACGAAAAGGTTTTAAACAAACAAAAACCTATATTGATACACAGAAAAAATGAACAACCAGAGGTCAGTGAAGCAGTAAAAAGAAGAGAAAATACAATACTATCTATATTACTAACTGGAAATGAAAATTTATACCAAATAATAAAACAAAATATTACCATAGAAGATTTTAAATATACTTTAAATAAAGAAATTGCAAAGAAAGTGTATGAAGAATTAGAAAAAGGAAATAGTAATATAAATAGTATATTAGATAATATGACAGAAGAAGAACAAAACCATATTACAGAAATAATGTCAACAGACTATGAAATAGAAGATATGGAAAAGGCTATAGACGATATAATGCAAAGTTACCAAAAAGATAAATTAAATGAAAGAAAATTAGAAATTCTGAAATTATTAGACACAGTAGTAGAAGCTACTGAAAGAAAAAAATTAGAAAAAGAGCTAAGTGATATAATAATCCAATTAGCAAAACTAAGATAGGGGTGAAAAAAATGGCAAGCAAAAAAGAAATTCCAGAAGAAAAAGAAAAAAAAGAAATAAAAAAACAATCAAAAAAGCCAAAAAAACAAGAAACAGTGCAAGAATTAAAAGAAGAAATTAAGGAACTTGCAGAAATAGAACAAAAAGAAGAAGAAAAAGAAGGAAAAAAAGATCCACAAAAAGAAAAAATAAAACAAGAAAAAGTTAAAAATCTACTAAAACAAGCCAAAGAAAAAGGAAAAATAACATATGGTGATTTAGCAAATCAATTAAACGATGTAAGTCCAGACCAAATTGATTCTGTTTTTGATGCATTTGAAGAAATAGGAGTTGATTTATTACCAGATGATTTTGATGAAGAGCCAGACATAGAAGATCTAAAAGAAGTAGAAAACTTAAAATTAGATGAAATTACAGATACAAGTTATGATGGAGTTAATGTTGATGACCCAGTAAGAATGTATCTAAGAGAAATAGGAAAAATCCCACTACTAACTTTTGATGAAGAATTAGATTTAGCAAAGAAAATTCTAGAAGGAGACGAAGATGCAAAGAAAAAGTTAGCAGAATCAAATTTAAGACTAGTAGTAAGTATAGCAAAGAAATATGTAGGAAGAGGAATGTTATTCTTAGATTTAATACAAGAAGGAAATATGGGACTTATAAAAGCAGTTGAAAAATTTGATTATACTAAAGGATTTAAATTCAGCACATATGCTACTTGGTGGATTAGACAAGCAATAACAAGAGCAATAGCAGACCAAGCAAGAACAATAAGGATCCCTGTTCATATGGTAGAAACAATCAATAAATTAATCCGTACATCAAGACATCTATTACAACAATTAGGAAGAGAACCAACCCCAGAAGAAATTGCAGAAGAAATGGAAATACCAGTAGAAAAAGTAGCTGAAATTCAAAAAATAGCACAAGACCCAGTATCTTTAGAAACACCAATAGGAGAAGAAGATGACAGTCATTTAGGTGACTTTATTCAAGACGAAGATAGTCCAGCACCACATGATGCCGCATCATACACACTTCTAAAAGAACAATTAGAAGAAGTAATGAGCACATTAACACCAAGAGAAGCAAAAGTCTTAAAATTAAGATTTGGACTAGAAGACGGAAAATCAAGAACACTAGAAGAAGTTGGTAGTCAATTTAATGTAACAAGAGAAAGAATAAGACAAATAGAAGCAAAAGCACTAAGAAAATTAAGACATCCAAGTAGAAGTAAAAAATTAAGAGATTACATGGGATAATTAGAAGGTGAATATATGCAACAAATAAGAGATTTAATAGAATTTATGACAATAGATAGAATAATAGATGTAATAATTGCTGTTTGTATTGTAATACTAGTCAAAATATTTAGTGGATCAATTTCGTATTTTATAATTAAACTATTTAAATGGGATTCAAAACATAAAAAAGAAATAACACATAGTGCTTTTTATAATCCTCTAAAAATATTTATAACAATACTAGGAATTTACTCAGCATTTTTATTCCTAAAACAACCACTACAATTTTCAGTTACTTTTATGAATTGGGTAACAATGATATTTAAAATTATAAGTGTTATAGCTTTTTCAATTGGATTATCAAAAAGCTTCACAATAGAATCATCAGTAGTTAAAAAGATTGTATCAAAAAGTAAAAGAGAATTAGAAGATTCAACAGTAAACTTTATACTAAAAATATGTAGAGTTCTTATATACATCATTGCAATTATCATTGTAATTAGTTTACTAGGAGTAAATTTAAATGGTATTATAGCAGGATTAGGACTAGGTGGAGTTATAGTTACACTTGCAGCACAAGATACAGCTAAAAATCTATTCGGAGGTTTTGTCATATTTTTAGACAAGCCATTTAGTGTTGGTGATTGGATAGAAATGGGAGAATTTGAGGGAACAGTTGAAGATATAACTTTTAGAAGTACTAGAATCAGAACATTTGAAAATTCTGTAGTAAATGTGCCAAATGCCACAATTTCAGATTCTGCAGTTATTAATTGGAGTAAAATGGAAAGCAGAAGATATAGATTTACTCTTACTTTAGAGTTAGATACTCCATTAGATAAGTTAAATACTGTACAAGAAAGAATTTCAACAATGCTAAAAAAACATAACAATATTATTGATGATAGTATTATTGTCAAATTTGATACTATTGGAGATAATGGAATTAATTTACTTATTTGTAGTTATACAGATTCTGTGGATTATATGAGTTATTTAGAGGAAAAAGAAAAAATTAATTATAAAATTTTACAAATTTTGAAAGAAGAAAACGTAAAAACAGCTTATGACACTAAGACAGTTTTCATTAACCATAGCTAAATGATGTTATACGTAGTATATAAATAAATTCTAGATGATGGATATATGTAACTCATTCTAGCTTATAATATTAGGGTATTCTAGACGCTACTAATCTAATCAATAGATGCAGTAAATACAATAATCAAAGGTATTTACTGCTTTTTCTATAAATATTACTTTTTAATCAAAATTCACAAAATAGACATAATGTTAGAGTATAATATTTAACAATCTAAGTATTAATGATATATTAAGAAAAATAATAATAAATATAACTAATGTTATTTAAAAATCTTTGATAATTATTTTAATAATGATATAATTTATTATATAATAAAAATAGAAAGGTGAATATGTATGAATAATGAATTAATTTTAGTAGTAGATGATGAAGCAAGAATGAGAAAATTAATTAAAGATTTTTTATCTGTCAAAGGATATTCAATAATTGAAGCAGAAGACGGAGAAAAAGCTTTAGAAATTTTTGCAGAAAATTCATCAAAAATTAGTTTAATTTTATTAGACGTAATGATGCCAAAATTAGATGGATGGTCAGTACTTAGACAAATTAGGCAAGAATCTAAAGTACCTATTATTATGCTTACAGCAAGAGGAGAAGAACAAGATGAACTTTTTGGTTTTGAATTAGGTGTTGATGAATATATTTCTAAACCATTTAGTCCTAAAATCTTAGCTGCCAGAGTTGAAGCTATTTTAAAAAGAACAGGAGGAGATAAAAAAGAAATTAAAGACTGTGGAGGAATAGAAATAGATAAAGATGGTAGAACAGTAAGTGTAGACGGAAAACAAATTGAATTAAGTTTAAGAGAATATGAATTATTAGTTTACTTAGTAGAAAATAAAAATATTGCTTTATCAAGAGATAAAATATTGAATAATGTTTGGAATTATGATTATTATGGAGATTCAAGAACTATAGATAGTCATATAAAGAAAATAAGGCATAAACTAGGAAAAAAGGGAAAATATATAAAAACCATCAGAGGAGTTGGATATAAATTCGAAGTTCCAGAATAAAATTAAACTTTAGATAAATAAATAAGTTCTATAAGTTTAAAAATAAACTAAAAAATATTTTAAGAAATATATATAATTTACCAAAAGTAGACAATAACTCATAAAAAATAAAATTATTTAAATTATTATGATAAAAGGAATGTATTTATATGAGTTTAAGGAATAAATTTGAAGAATTAAAAAAGTATGCAAAATCTGTAAAAGTAAGACTATTTATTACGCTAAGTTTAACAATTTTAATTATTATAATTTTCTTAATTGGAGTAAACAGTTTTGCTTTAGAGAAATTTTATCTTTACAGTAAAGAAAATACTTTGGAAGATGTATATGACCAATTAAATGAATATTATAATGGAAATAACCATGAATTAGATTTAGAAAAAGAAATGGAAAGAATAGCAATAAAAAATAATTTTGAAATATTAATAAAAGATAACGATAATATGACAATATATAGCTCAAATGCAGACTTTTACTATGTAATTGATGCTATCATGGGAACAAGTTCTAGCCAAACTAGAGAAACACTTGAGTCAAATAATAGTTTCAACATTAGATTACAAAAAGATTTCAAAAATGGATTGAATTATATAATGCTATCAGGAGCTTTAGACAATGGATATCAAGTATTTATAAGAGTACCAGTCACATCTATTCAAGATAGTGTAACAATATCAAACAACTTTTTACTATTAATGGCAGGATTTACAATTCTAGTTTCAGCAGTTGTAGTATCATTTATTTCAAAAAAATTTACAGAACCAATACTAGAATTAAATAAAATAGCTAAAAAAATGTCTAATCTAGATTTTAGTCATAAATATCAGGTCACAAACGTAGATGATGAAATAAACAATTTAGGAAAAAGTATAAATACAATGTCAGATAAACTAGAAAGCACAATTAAACAATTAAGAAATACAAATATAGAGCTAGAAAAAGATATAGAAGAAAAATCTAAAATAGATGAAATGAGAAAATCATTTATATCTGACGTATCTCATGAATTAAAGACACCAATTGCTTTAATACAAGGATATAGCGAAGGACTTTTAGAAAATGTAAATACAGATGATGAAAGTAGGAAGTTTTATGCAGAAGTAATTTTGGATGAAGCAAATAAAATGAACAGATTGGTACAACAATTATTAGAATTAATGAAACTTGAATATGGAAAAAGAGAATTTAATAATACAAGCTTTGATATTGTAGAATTAGAAAAGGAAGTAATTAGAAAATCACAAGTAATGCTTGATGAAAAAGAAGTAAAAGTTGAATTAACAGGTTTGGATACATTAAAAGTATTTGCTGACGATTTTTATATTGAACAAATCATAACAAACTATTTAACAAATGCAATAAAAAATGTGAAAGAAAAGAATAATCAAAAAATTATAAGAATAAATAATAGTATAAATGAAGCAAATGGTAAATCTAGAATAGAAATTTTTAATACAGGTGATAATATTTCAGAAGAAGATTTATCTAGAATTTGGAATCGTTTTTATAAGGTTGATAAATCTAGAAATAGACAAGCAGGTGGTACTGGTATAGGATTAGCTTTTGTTAAAGCAATTATGACGAATTATGATAATGATTATGGTGTTATAAATTGTGAAGATGGAGTTATATTCTATATTGAACTTGATAATGTTGAAGTAAAAAAATAGACTGGTTTTAGAAGAAATATAATTAAATTAGTTTAAATAAAATATCAAATATTTACTTTCATATTTAGTAAATATTTGATATTTTTTTCAAGCAAGGATTTTTACAATCTTGATAATAAGAATATAGCGTCTAATAATGTTAAGGAAGCTATAATAAAAGCTATTACAAGATATATAAATGGTAATCCTGAATTAATGGAAGTCACAATAGTTACAAGCAGAAAAACTAGTAAAAAAGACAAAAGTGCAATTAATATCTTTAACCGCCTTTTTAATTTCTTTAAAGTTTCATCTTTTCCTTGCATATAAACTTCCTCCTTATGATTTTTATACTAATATTGTACCAAATTTCTAGCGAAAAGTCAATTTATGTAAATATTTAAAAACTAGAAAAAGCATATGAAATATGTTAAAATGTTTGCGACCAAACAAAACAAATTAACTATCCATATGCTTTTGTTAATAATAACATTTTTTATCAAAAAAGAAAAGTATATTTTAAAAAATCTTTTGTTTTAGTTTGGTTAGAAAGAGGAATTATATGAATTTAAAAAAATTTTTAAGACCCATGCCAATAAGCAAAAGAGAGAAAATCCAAAAAGTTATTGATACCTTAACTATGGGAGGAAGAAGTAAAAAAACTATTGAAAATTATGTATGTGCTATTAACAGATTTTTAAACTATTTTGAAAATAAAGATATTTCAAAACTTAATGAATCTGATGTAATAGAATATATTAAAAACAATTATTTAAATAAGCAATGTGCAACAAATACTTACAATATGAATATTATTGTTTTGGGAATTTGTAGAAATTTGAGTGAGAATAGTAGGATTTGTAATACTGAATGTCGAATTTTGCGATGAAAAATTCTTTACAAATAGAATTTTTTGTGCTATATTTTTTACATAGAGATTTAACTCAAAAAAGTTTTAATCTTAAAGAATTTTTTCGAAAAAATTTAAATCCCAAAAAATTAAAAAAATAATGGCAGGTGATGTGTATGCATATTTTTTTATACTAAAAGATATGTAAATACTATCAGTTTAATTCTTTCTATTCTTATATTTGGTATTCTAACTTTTATTACAGAATTTGATTTCAAAAAATCCCCTATCTTTGAAATATATTCACAAAACATAATAGATGTAGAAATGAACTCTGGTAGTATAAAGAGAGAAACAGAAGAAGAAAATAAATCAACAAAAGAAAGTCTATATCAAAATAACACAAACAATGCAAAAGAGAAAACTGGTTCAGAATGGAAATTAAGTATACCAGCAATTTCATTGGAAGCAACAATTGCAGAAGGAACAGAAAAAGAAACTATGGACTTATATATTGGACATTTTTCGGAAACGAGTAAGACTAATGGAAATATAGGGCTAGCAGGTCATAACAGAGGATATAATGTAAACTATTTTTCAAACTTAAAAAAATTAAAAAAAGATGATGAAATTGTATATCAATATAAGGATTTCATAGAAACATATGTAGTACAAACTAATGTTATAATAAAAGACACAGACTGGACATACTTAGAGCCAACAGAAAATAATACAATTACATTAATTACTTGCGTAGAAAATGAACCAGAATATAGAAGATGTGTATATGGAATTAAGAAAGAATAATTTCTTAGTTCCATATTAAATATATATAATTTAATTAAAAATAGGAGGGTAAATTTGAAAAAATTTTTGAAAATAAGTTTAATAGTAATTAGTATTATAATATTAAATATGTTATTAATTATAAATTCAGTGAATGCAGTAAATTTAGGAAAAATAAATATAACTTCAGGAGGAGATTGCGGAAGATTATTAAAATATAGAGGAATAGAAGTAATAGTATATTACGCACAATATGAGTCAAAGGGAGTAATATATCCAGCATATTGTTTAGATAAAACAAAACAAGGAGTAACAGATAATATACAATATTCAGTTTCAGTGAATGAATCAATAAAAGATGTTGGGCTATGGAGATATATCATAAATGGTTATCCATATAAGACGATAGAAGAATTAGGATGTGCAAACAAAGAAGAAGCATTTACAGCAACAAAACAAGCAATATATTGCTATATACACGGAAACAACCCAGCAGACTATGAACCAATAGGAGAAGCGGGACAAAGAACACTAAATGCATTAAAAATGATTGTAAATAATGCAAATAATTCTACAGAAAATATTATATCAAATAAAATAACAATTGAAAAATTAGATACTAGTTTTAAGCAAGATTCAAAAGAACCTGAGTACATATCAAAAAGTTATAAAATATCATCATTAGGAGAAATAGAAAATTATAAAATTACATTAGAAAAAAATAATAATGAATTAATAGAAGGAATGAAAATAACAGATTCAAATAATAAAATAAAAAATGAATTTAATCCTAATGAAAACTTTAAGATATTAATTCCAATAAAATATTTAAATCAAAAAGGAGACTTTAAAATTCATATACAAACAAGAGTTAAAACAAAACCAGTGCTTTATGGAATGGCAGAAACATCAGGATATCAAGATTATGCGCTAACAGCTGCAACTTATGAAGATAGTATAGAAGACATCACAGATGAATATTCAGAAAATGAAACAAAAATAAAAATCATAAAATATGACAAAGAAACAAAAGAAACTTTAAGCAATGTAGAATTTCAATTATTAAATAGTAATCAAGAAATTATATTTGCCAATTTGCTTACAGACGAAAATGGAGAAATATTAATAGAACACTTATTGCCAGGAACATATTATTTAAAAGAAACAAGAGCTTTAGATAAATATGTTGAAAATAATGAATTAATTAAAGTAGATGTTGGATATAATGAGACTGTTACAGTAAAAGTAAATAATTTACAAGAAGATGAGCCAGAAGAAGAAATACCACCAGAAAAAGAAATTTCTAATTCAGTAATAGAAAAAGATGTTGAAAAAGAAGCAAAAGAGGAAGTTAAAAAGTTGCCTGTAACAGGTATGTAACTAATAAATAGTATAAAATATAACTAAAAATTAATGTATTGTAATTTAAATACATTAATTTTTTAATTATAGTAAAATTAGTTTTAATATTATGAAATTATTTTAAAATATAAAAAAATAATTGAAAAAAAGAAAAAATATAGATATAATAACTAATATAAAAATGGTTAAAATAAAAACAATAAACAAGAGGAAGGATTTATAAATGTTAGGACAAATTTTTATATTAGTATTACTAATTTTATTAAATGCATTTTTTGCAGCAAGTGAAATTGCATACATATCACTAAATGATGCAAAAATAGAAAAAAAGGCGAAAGAAGGAGACAAAAAGGCAAAACAAATTGAAAAAATGTTAAAAACTCCAAGCAAATTTTTAGCAACAATTCAAATAGGAATAACATTAGCAGGATTTCTATCAAGTGCATTTGCTTCTGATACATTCGCTGACATGTTAGCACCAATATTCTATAATTGGATACCAGCAATAAGCTTAGGAGCATGGAAAGGTATTGCCATAGTAATAATTACAATAATTCTTTCATTCTTCACATTAATTTTTGGAGAATTAGTACCAAAAAGAATCGGAATGAAAAACTCAGAGAAAGTAGCATATTTTTCAATAGGCATAATAAGAGCAATATCAATAATAGCAGCACCATTTGTAAAATTACTAACAATTGTAACAAATGGAATTTCAAAATTATTTGGAATAGGTGAAAATGAGGAAGAAACAGTAACAGAAGAAGAAATAAAAATGATGCTTGACCAAGGTAGAGAAAAAGGAACAATAGAAGACGGAGAAAAAGAATTAATAAACAATGTTTTTGAATTTAATGACATAACAGCATCTGAGATAATGACACACAGAAAAGATATTTTTGCAGTAGATAAAAATATTAAGCTACAAGAATTATTAGAAGAAATATCAGATGAAGAATATAGATATAGTAGAATACCAGTATATGATGAAACAATAGATGAAATTCAAGGAATTTTATATGTCAAAGATATCCTAAAAAACATGAATAAAAAGAATTTCAAAGTAAAAAATATAATGAAAGAAGCTTACTATGTGCCACAAAATAAAGTAATAGATGAAGTATTCAAAGAAATGCAAAAGAAAAAAGTTCAAATGGCAATTGTTTTAGACGAATATGGAGGAACAGCAGGATTAATAACAATGGAAGATATAATAGAAGAGCTAGTTGGAGATATATATGACGAATACGATGAAGTTGAAGAAGAATATGTAAAAATAGATGAAGACACATATATATTAAGCGGAAGTATGACAATTTATGATGTGAATAAATTACTAAATGCAAATATACCAGAAGGAGATTATGACACATTATCAGGATTTCTTCAAGAAGAATTAGGAAGAATTCCAGATAGTGAAGAGATGCCAACAATAGAAACAGAAGAAGTAACATATAAAATAGAAGAATATGAAGACAGAAGAATTTTAAAAGTAAAAGCATGCAAAAATCATCCTAAAGAAACAGAAGGAGAAATAAAAGAAAGAGAAGAATAAATACAATATTTTGGAGGAAAAATATGAAGAAAAAAACTATAGTAAAAATAATATTTTTAATAATCATTATAATAGCAATAGGAGCGTTTTTTATAATAAAAAATATACAAGAAAAAGCAAAAACATATGAAATAGCAACAATTGAAAAAGAAGATTATCAATATTTTGTATATAATACAGAAGGAAAATATGGTGTCATTGATAAAGCAGGAAAAACCATAATACCAGCAAACTATACACAAGTAAAAATACCAAATCCTTCAAAAGCAGTTTTTGTTTGCTATACAGATGAAACCACACAAGTATATAATGAAAAAAATGAACCCATATTTACTGAATTTCAAAATATAGAACCACTAAACTTAAAAAATATATCAGGAGATTTAATTTATGAAAAGACAGTACTAAAATATAAACAAGATGAAAAATATGGATTAATTAGTATAGAAGGAAAGAAAATAACAAACCCAATCTATGAAAATATAGACACATTGCAATACAAAGAAGGAGAACTAGTAGTAAAACAAGATAATAAACTTGGAATAATAAATATAAATGGATATGAAATAATAAAACCTGAATACGACAATATAGTTGCTGATGGATATTATTCTTCAGAAAACGGATATAAAAATGATGGATACATTGTAAGCAATACGACAGACCAAGGATATAGATACGGATATATAAATAATAAAGGGGAAAAAATTCTAGAACCAAACTACAACGAATTATCAAGAATTTCATATTCAGACGAAAACAAAATTTATTTACTATGTGCTGAAAATGGAAAATACGGAGTATTTGAAGGAACAAAAAATATAATACCAAATGAATATCAAGATATATCATATATAGATGGAAATGATTTTTGCATAGTCCAAAAAGGAAAAAAATATGGAGTAATTAATCTACAAGGAAGTATGATGCTACAAGTTAAATACTTACAAATAGACGTAAACGGAGACTACATGTATGTAACAGACGAAAATTCAGTACAAAAAGTATATGACAAAAAAGGAAATGAAACAGAAATAAGCCCAAATACTGCAATTTTATCTACTAATTCGAATGAAGATTATAAAATTCATATAGATACAACAAATGGAGCAACAGTTTATAGTATTTATCAAGGAGAAACAAAACTAACAACAGAAAATTATAGCTATTTAGAATATTTATTTGACAACTATTTCATAGCAAGTAACGCACAAGGAAAAATAGGTGTAATAGATGCAAATGGAAATATAAAAATTGAAATGAAATATGACACACTTCAAAAAATAGCAGAAACGAACTTGATTCAAACATTAGAAACAGCAACTCAAAATACAACTATATACTCAAAAGAATTCAATTTAGTCGCACAAATGACAAATGCAACTGTAGAAAAAATGGACAATGATTTAATAAAAATATACAACACAGAAACAACACAATATTTTGACTATTCAGGTGTACAAAAACAAAACACAGAAGTATATCCAAACAACAGCATATTTGCCAAAAAAGAAAATGGTAAATGGGGATTTGTAGGAAAAGAAGGAAATGTAGTAGTAGATTATCAATTTGATGAAGCAACAGAAGTAAATGAATATGGATATGCAGGAGTAAAAAAAGACGGAAAATGGGGAGTAATAGACAGAAATGGAAATATAATAGTTGATTGCATATATGAAATAAGCAATCAAGAAAATCCTAATTTTATAGGAGAATATTATGAAGTATCATATGGAAACGGAGAAAGCTATTATACAAAATAATAAAAAAACAGAGAATATTGTACTTTAATAGTTCAATATTCTCTGTTTTTTATCAATATATAGACAAACAACTATTAATATAAAAGAAAGAATTTATAGACAATAAAAAGATATACAAAAACAAGAAAGAAACCAAAACAAAAATCTAAAAATTAAAAAAGCAAAAATAATTAATAGAATAAAAAATAGCAAAGAAACAGTTTAATTTCATAATATATGTAAATAATATAATCAGAAGGTGATTAATTTGAAAATAGGCCTAGCTTTATCAGGAGGGGGAATAAGAGGAGTTGCCCATGCAGGAGTATTAAAAGCACTAGAAGAAAATAAAATAAGCATAGACATAATTGGTGGAACAAGTTCAGGAAGCTTAGTAGCATCACTATATGCAATGGGATACAAACCAAATTACATATATTTACTATTTCAAAGATATGCAAAAGAAATGGTAGGAATGGACTTTATGCCAATATTTAATGGAATGGGAAAATTTATAAAAAACAAAAAATTTCAAATAGTAGGATTCAACAATGGAAAAAACATCGAAAAAGAATACAACATATTAGCATCAAATAAAGGAATAAAAAATATATCTGACGTAAAAATGCCGTTAATAATAACATCTGTAGACATTAATGTGGCCAAAGAATATATATTTACAAACAACATACCAGCGAACACTCAAGAAGAAAGTAAATATATAACAGACATACCAATAGGGCTTGCAGTAAGAGCCAGCAGTAGCTTTCCAGGAATATTCTGCCCATGCAAATACAAAAAGCACCACTTTTTAGACGGAGGAATATTAGATAATATACCAGTAAGAGAAATAAAAAAACAAGGAGCAGACATCGTAATAGCAGTCAACTTTAAAAGTGATGAAGTAGACGACAACAGTAATATAGTAGATATTACAATGAGAACATTAGACATAATGGGAAACAAAATCTCAGAGCAAAATCTAAAAAAATATAGTGACTACACAATTACAATAGAAACAAATAAAACAGGACTATTAGACTGTAAAAAAATAGAAGAATGTTATTTAAGCGGATACAAATTTGGAAAAGAAGCAATTAAAGATATATATAAAATTTTGGAACAATGCGGAAACGTTGGGGACACGCCAAATCGTTCTTAAAACTTTGAAAACATTGAAGAATAGGACATGTTAGTGGTATTAAATTAATTTCAATAGTTTGAAATATTAGTAAATTATAAATTATAGCAAAAAAACATATTTTTCAAACATTACAAGGAATTAAGGAACGATTTGGCGTGTCCCCAACGTTCCCAAATTAAAGTTTTTGAATATAATAAATAATAAATGAATAAGGGAGTTGTATAGAATGTTAATTAGATATTTTGACAATGCCGCAACAACAAAGATAAAAGAAGAAGTATTAAAAGAAATGTTTCCATACCTAACAGAAGAATATGGAAATGCATCATCAATATATAAAATAGGAAGAAATTCAAAAAGAGCAATTGAAGAGTCTCGTAAAAGAGTAGCTAGTTTATTTAATTGTGAGCCATCAGAAATATACTTTACAAGTTGTGGAAGTGAAAGTGACAATATGGCATTAAAAGGATTAGCATATATTCAAAAAGAAAAGAACACAGGAAAAAATCATATTATAACATCCAAAATAGAACATCCAGCAATCCTAGAATCATGCAAAGCTTTAGAAAAACAGGGATTTGAAGTGACATATTTAGACGTAGATGAAGAAGGATTTATAAATTTAAACACATTAGAAAACGCAATAAAAGAAAGTACTTTTTTAATAAGTATAATGTTTGCAAATAATGAAATAGGAACAATAGAACCAATAGAAGAAATATCTAAAATAGCTAAGAAACACAATATAACATTTCATACAGATGCTGTGCAAGCAACAGGAAATATCGAAATAGATGTAAAGAAGTTAGGAATTGATATGCTTTCAATGTCAGGACACAAAATATATGCACCAAAAGGTATCGGAGCAATATATATAGACAAGAACATAGAAATTAACAGATTCTTAGATGGGGGACATCAAGAAAAAAACAAAAGAGCAGGAACAGAAAACGTAGCAGAAATAGTTGGATTAGGAAAAGCATGCGAAATAGCAGAAAAGAATTTAAAAACATATCAAGAAAAACTGACAAATTTAAGAGAATATTTTTTTAAGAAAATAAAAGAAAATTTTAAAGATATAAAAATCAATGGAAGTTTAACCAAAAGATTACCAGGAAACTGTAATATATGTTTCAAAAATATTGATTCAAATGAACTATTATTTAAATTAGACGAAAAGGGAATATGTGCATCAGGTGGATCTGCATGCTCTTCAGGTGATAATAGCATATCGCATGTGTTAACAGCAATTGGAGTACCAAGTGAATTAGCAAATGGTGTACTTAGAATTACATTTGGAGATTTTAATAGTAAAGATGATGTTGATTATTTAATAACTTCACTAAAAAAAATAATTTTGGAACGCTAGGGACACGCCAAAACGTTCCAAAATTTTTAAAATTACTAAATATAAAGGCACTTGTAGAGAATTATAATATTTTTAACATTTTAATATAATTAGATAATAAAATATATTCAAAGTCAAGTTGTTTCAAGAATTACAAGGAGTTTAGAAACAATTTGGCGTGTCCCCAACGTTCCCAAACGTTCCAAAAGCACATTTTATTCCATCTACTGATGCTGACATAATTCCACCAGCATAGCCAGCTCCTTCACCACATGGATATATTCCTAATATATTTGATTCAAGATTTTCGTTTCTTAAAATCTTTACTGGTGAAGAGCTTCTTGTCTCAACACCTGTTAGTATACTATCTGGATTTGCAAATCCTTTAATTTTAGAGTCAAAATATAAAATTCCTTCTTTTAATGTATTAGATACAAATTCAGGAAGTATTGTATTTAAATTTGCAAACTTTGTACCTGGTAAATATGTAGGAGAAACAGTTCCTATTTTTTCTGAAATAGTATTATTTATGAAATCAGAAACTTTTTGGATAGGAGCATTATAATTACTTCCACCCAATTTAAAGGCTTTTTCTTCTAAGTCCTGTTGAAAGTCTATTCCTGCTAGAGGAGAATTAGAAGAAAAATCACTAGGTGTAACATTTACAAGTAAAGCACTATTAGAATTAATGCCATCTCTTGCAAATTTACTCATGCCATTAGTTACTATAGTGTTCTCCTCACTAGAAGAAGCCAT
The DNA here is from genome assembly GCA_904419095.1 of uncultured Clostridia bacterium. Lineage (GTDB taxonomy): Bacteria > Bacillota > Clostridia > TANB77 > CAG-508 > CAG-269. The sequence goes on from CAJFQT010000012.1 coordinate 20,283, forward strand.
AACAGTTCCACCAGGACACATACAAAATGTATAACAAGACCTACCAGAAGGACTATGATAAGCTAATTTATATTCAGCGGGTGGTAAATTTAACTTAGAAGAACTACCATATTGTGAGTTATTAATCATACTTTGTAAATGCTCAATTCTAACACCTACAGAAAAATTTTTAGGTTCTACTAACAAGCCTTTTTTATAAATCAATTGAAAAGTTTTACGACTGCTATGCCCAATTGCCAAAATTACTTGACTAGTAGAAAACTCACGAATATCATTTGTAATAACATCCTTAACAATTATAGATGTAACACGAGAATTTTGAATATTAAAATCAATCAGTTGAGTATTAAAGTAAAAGGTGCCACCATTCTGAATTATATAGTTTCTCATATTACTTATAACTTTAATCAAAATATCAGTTCCTATATGAGGCTTTTGAAGATATAATATCTGTTCTGGAGCACCAAACTTAACAAATTGATGCAAAACAGTTTTACAATAAGAAGAACTAATACCAGTAGTAAGCTTTCCATCTGAAAATGTTCCTGCTCCACCTTCACCAAACTGAATATTAGAATTCACATTTAGAATTCTATTTTTAATAAAATTATCAACATCTTTCTGCCTATCTTCCACCTTTTTTCCTTGTTCTATGATTATAGGACGTATTCCATTTTCAACAAAAGTTAATGCAGCAAACAATCCAGCAGGACCAGCTCCAATAATTACAGGTGAATTTTTATCATTAAATTTTAAATTTGGTAATTTTAAACTTGGAATATTTGTTTTTGCACTTTTTTCTATTCTAGAATAAAAATTTTCATTTTTTACTTCTAATTCAATTGTA
>CAJFQT010000013.1 GCA_904419095.1 uncultured Clostridia bacterium
AAGAAATTTTTACAACGAGATATCAAACATATATAAAAATATCCCTGTTAGCATATAGCTAATAAGGATTTTTTATTTTTCTAGTCTGAACAGTAACTTATTCCCTACGTTATAAATATAAGTTTCTTAAAAATTCTTGACATTATCAATAAAAAATATTATAATAATTTTTGTTAAGTTAATTTATTTTGGTCCATTAGCTCAGCTGGCTAGAGCAACAGACTCTTAATCTGGAGGTCCTGGGTTCGAATCCCAGATGGATCACCAATAAAAAATAGATAATATTTCACTTTAGCTGTGATATATTATCTATTTTTTTATTACCTTTTTGCTTAATTTTGTCGTTTATTCTTTATTTGTTGTGCTGGTTGTATTTGTGTTTGTCTTATTTTCTGTTTCTGTCTGAGTTTGGCTATTGTTTTCTGTTGATTCTCCTTTATTTGTTTCTGGTATTTGAGTTGTCTGTTGATTTTGTTCAGATGCTGGTGTTTCTTGTGTTGTAGTAGTTGTGTTGCTTTTTGTTGCACCTTTTGTTCCTTTTAATACGATTCTTTGCATTGCATTATATGTGTCTCTTGATATTACTTCTCTTGATACTACTTTTCCATTTAATGATTTTACTAAATATGTTTCTGTTTTTACACCATTTGCTCCTGCTTGTTTTACTTTTTCTGTTCCAACAGGCAAACTAGAGTCTTCTACATATTTTGTTGTTGTAGGAATTGTTGATAATTGTTTTACTTCTAATGTTACATCATATTCTACTTCTTCTTTATTTCCGTATATTGAAATTGTTGCAATTCCATTTTGTGCTGTTGCTATGATTTTTATTGGATATTTTCTTGTGTTTTTAAATTTAAAGTCTGTCATTCCATATACTACTGTAGCATCTTTCCCAGCTGCTACATATGATGTTACAAATTGATGGTTTCTTCTTTCTACTATACTTAAGTTTGCATCTACTACTGCATTGTATAATGTTGATGAAATTTGGCAAATTCCTCCTCCTATTCCATCTACCACTTGACCATTTTCATATACTTTTGCATTTTTATATCCTGCTGCTATTGTTCTTTCTCCCAATGTTTTATTATATGAAAATGTATCTCCTGCAAGTACTACTTGATTATTTAATTTTTGGCAAGCAATTATTAAATTTGTTGTTCTGTCTTTGTCTCTTGCATCATATCTTGTTGTAAATGTTCCTAATTTATCTGGAAAAGCTTCTGTTCCAATGTCGTTTACTGTTACTTTTGGTTTTGTTATTGTTAATTTTATAGTGTATTCTTCTTTATCTTCAGCTTGTATCATTGCTTTTGCTTCTTCCACATTGAAATCTACTCCTTCTACTTCTGGATGTATTTCAAATGGATCTTTTGTGTAATACGCATCTTGTACTTCTTTATATATTTCACTATGTATTTTGTCTATATCTATTGGTTCTGGCACTTTTTGTGTTACTGGTATTTCTATATAGTCATTACTTATATTTGGACTATCTAAGTTTTCTTTTATTTTAGTTAATAGCCCTTCTGTATCTATTTGTATTCCTTCTTTTCCTTTTGTTATTATTAAATTTTCTCCTTCAATATAATAACTTGATTCTATTACAATTCCTGGTAGATTTGCTCCTATGTCTTGTATTACTTTTTTGGTTGCTTCTTCATTTATTGACATTTCAAGATTTATATCTTTTTTTCCTAGTAGAGTAAATAATATGTTGTAATTGTTTACAAATATATTATTATTTCTTCCTACATTTATTGCTTCATCTACTGCTTTATCAATATTGTATTTTAATTCTATCATTGTTGGATTTATACTTGATTCGAATTCATTATATTTTATAGGTATTTCTTTTTGTACTTTTTCTGTATATATTGTTTCTAGTTTTATTCTTGCTTCGTCTTTGCTCAATCCAGATACTTCTATTCCTTCTATTTTTACTCCACTTATGATTTTTGAATTATTTATATTGATTAGAGCAAAAATTGTTGAAAATAGTAATCCTACTAGAATGATAATTCCTAGTATTATTCCTGTGATTATTAGTCTCTTTTTTCTTTTTGCTTTGTCTACTTTTTTATTTTTCTTTTCTTTATTTTTTTCTTTATTTTGCTTGTTTTTTTCTTTTGATTTTTTATTTTTTTGTTTTTCCTTTTTTTCGTCTTTTCTTATTTTTTCTTCTTGTTTTTCTTCTGGTATTTTTTCTTTATTTTCCTTTGGTGCTTCCATTTCTTTTTCTCCTTCTTTCGGTAATACTATTGTATTAGAATTGATTTCTTCAATGTTTTTTTCTTCCATAAAATAACCCCTTTTCTTTTTCTATTTTTATAGTACCACAGTTTCTTATTTTTGACAATATTCCCCTTATTTTTTGTTTTATTTTTAATGTAATATTTTTTACCAGTATTATATTATTCTTTTTTGGGTATATCTATTACCTTTTTCATGTTTGTTTAATATTTGAGTTCTAATTTTATAGGATAATTTAAAAGTAGATATATAAATTTTTTATCAAATACCTAATTATGTTTTAATAATAATGTTGCTATATTAGCTTTTTCAACGCTATAGTCTTGTTATAGATTGAATTGTAACTAGATTAGACAAATTTTTTTAAATTTTTTAAAAAAATACTTGAACATTGTCAAATTTAATATTATAATATAAAAAGCAAAAGATAAATGTTAAGGAGCGTAAATTATGGAATTAACAAAGAATATTTTTTTTAATACAGATAAACTAGTTGAAAATAGTGATATTAAACTTTCTTACACAGGTAAATTTTTCCAAGATGATTCTGGTGAAGTTTTTCTTCATTATGGTTTTGGAAATAATTGGGATGATTTAAATGATGTGAAAATGGAAAAAACAGAGTTAGGTTTTCAAGCTGAAATTCATTTGACTGATGGTGAGACTTTTAATTTCTGTTTTAGAAATAATGATAATGAATGGGATAATAATGATGGATGTAATTATATTTTTCCTATTGAAAAAGTTCAGACTGGTTTAGTTGTTTTAGAAGATGAACCTGTTTCTTTGGGTTCTGCTAGAAAACTTAGAAGGTCTTATTTATGGAGTAAAAAAATTCGTTTAGCTGTTTATAAGATTATTACTTATTTACCTAAATTGATTTCTGGTAATTATAAGAAAAAATCTAAAGTTACTGAATAGTAAGGATTTTTTGAATTAGAAATTTATTTTTATTAAATATATATTAATAATTAGTAAAAATAACAGAACTGTTAGATTCTGTTATTTTTTATGTTATCACCCATCCTCCATTAATTGATATTATTTGTCCTGTTGTATAATTGTCTTCTATTAACCAATTTACACATTTTGCTATATCTTCTGTTTTTCCTAATTTTTCAAGTGGAATGTTTTCTATTATCTCTAATTTTTCTTTCTCACTATAATCTTTATTCATATCTGTTTCTATATATCCTGGTGCTATTGAGTTTACTCTGATATTTGATGGTCCTACTTCTTTTGCAAGTGCTTTTGTAAGTCCGTCTAACCCTGCTTTACTAATTGAATATACTACTTCTGTTGATGCTCCCACTATTCCCCACATTGAAGATATGTTTATTATACATCCATTTTTATTGTGTATCATATTTGGCAGTACTTCTTGGCACATACAGAATGCTGAATATAGGTTTGTATTTATTATTTCATTCCAGTCTTCTTGAGTTACTTCTGTTATTAGCTGATATTTGTCTATTCCTGCATTGTTTATTAATATGTCTATTTTTTTATGTTTTTCTAGTGTGTATTTAACTAATTCTTCACATTGTTCCTTTTTTGATACGTCTGCTTTGAATATTTCTATTTCATATCCTTCTTTTTGTAGTTGTTCTTTTAATTCTTTTGATTCTTTTTCTGATTTATTGTAATTTGCTATTATTTTTATTCCTTTTCGTGCTAGTGTTTTTGCTATTTCTCTTCCTATTCCTCTTGATGCCCCTGTTATTATTGCTACTTTTTCCATAATATTTTTGGTATTAATTTTTTTAATACCTTCCTCCTTTTTTTATTTATGATATCAGATTTTAATTTGGAATTCAATATTTATTAATTTTATTATTACTTTGTGTGTTATTATATTGTTACTATTCAAGCTAAATTTTGTAGAGTAGTCCAAAAGGTTGATATATAAATATTTTTTGTCAAAGACCTATAGGTAGACCACAGCTATGTTTTTGGCAAAAAATATTTATATATCAACCTTTTGGACGGCTTATTTTTATACTAGACTGAATTGTAACATTATATTAAAATGTAAAAAATATATTTTTTATTTTTTTACGTTCTTTGAGACAAAAAACTAAAATTATAGACTCTAATATATAGAACAAATTACAACATATTAGTTATCTTTTAGAAAGGGGGAAAAATGGAAGAATTAATTAATGAAGCTAAAAATGGTGATGAAGAGGCATTTACAAAAATAATTATTGTTTTGGAAAAAGATTTATACAGAATTGCTAGAATGAGATTTAGTTCAGAAGATGACATATGTGAAGTTGTGCAACAAACTATAATTGCTAGTTTCTATAACATAAAGAAATTGAAAAATGTAGAATATTTTAAAACTTGGATTATTAAAATATTGCTTAATAAGTGTAATAAGTTTTATACATCGAAGATTAAGAATGGTTTTCTAGTTGAATATAATGATGATAATTTAAAAAATATTTCTAAAAAAAATGAGTTTGATAAAATTAATTCTGAACTAGATTTTGATGCTTTAATAAAGGATTTTAATTATAAAGAACGTATTACTTTGATACTATATTATGTAGAAAATTTAACTACAAAGGAAATAGGAAAAATACTTAAAGAATCTGACAGTACGGTTAGAAATCGATTAGCTAGAAGTAAAATAAAATTAAAGAATAAATTAGAAGAGAGGGGTGAATGCTATGGATAATATAGATATGAAAATTAAGGAGATTCTATCTCAAGATTTAAACTTAAGTTATAAATATAAAAATATGGTAAGAAATACATTAAAAGAAAGAAAAAAAGTAAAAAATTCTGGTTTTAAATCTGTATTTAAAATCATATCTGTGGCTTGTACTTGTTTAATTATCACAACATCAATTGTATTTGCTAAAGATATTAGGAATTTTATCCGTAATTTTTTTAATACTAATAAAGGTATAGATACAGCTATTGAAAATGGATATATATTTGAACCAGATATAAAAATTGATTCAGCTAATATAGAAGTAAAGATGGAAAATTTATTGATGGATGATTATAATTTAAACTTTACTTTAAATTTAAAATTTAATGAGAACATTAATGCCATTGACATTCAAAAAATAGAATTACCTGATATGATTATTGTAGATGAAGAAAATCGAATTCTATTTTGTTCGAACAAAGAAACTTTCGATAATTATTGTAAAAAACATTCTTTAAATTATGAATATATTAATTTTAATGATAAATATTTTAATAGTGGTATCAATTGGTATATAAAATCTAAAGATAAAAATCAAAATTCTTTAACTGTCATTTGTAATTTATATGGAGAAAATTATCCAAGAAGTAAGAAATTAAGTGTTAATTTTAATACGATGAATTTATTCAATACTGAAAACAGTGAAAATTCTAATATACGCATTGATGGAATGTGGAATTTGGAAATTAATATTCCTGAAGAATTTTATAATCGAAATGTACTTTTGTACAAAGTTAAAAGTTGTTCTAACCCAAATGTTAATATATCAAAAGCAGAGGTAACTAATACAGGAATGAAATTTGAACTCTTTATTCAAGAAGAAAAAATATATGATGAAAATGATAGTGAAGAAGTTATTAATGAAAAAATTGCAGAAGCAAATGAAAAGTCTACGGAAAATCTTATAGAAAGAGCAGAACAAGGTAATTATTTTGGTTATTATATGGGTGATTTTAAAAAAGATACTTATGTAGAGACAGAAGATGGAGTAAAATTCTATCCTTCAAACAGTAATACCCAAGAAAGTGGTTGTTATATGGATCTTTTTAATGGAATTGTTAGTTATTGGCAAACTTATAATTTAACTTCTTATGATGCAACTCAAAATTTGAAGATATATTTGCAATATAAGGGTGAAGATATTTTTATAGAACTAGAAAGATAATTTTTAATATTTATATAAACAAGAAAAAATTTAGTATTTTACTCTTACGTTTAATTTTAAATTTTTCTTGTTTTTTTATTTTTTTCTCCTATTGATAATTAATTATTTATTCGCTATAATTTTTATATAATATTGTTTGATAAATTATTTAAAAAATATCGATATTTTATTATAAAAGGGGAATTTTTATGAAAGAAAGAACAAAAAAAATATTAATAATAGCAGTGGTTTTAATTTTACAATCCATAATATACATATTTGTAGCAAAAAACAAATCTTATATACACATAGATGAAGCATATTCTTTTGGTCTGTCTAATTATGATAAAATTGAAATTCAGGATAATAAAGATTTTTATAATACTTGGCATTCTAAGGATTATTATGAGGATTATTTAGCTGTTCAAGAAGGTGAAATTGGAGATTTTAAACCTGTTTATGAGAACCAGAAAAATGATGTTCATCCTCCACTTTATTATTTTTTTCTTAGAATTTGTATGAACTTTACAAATGGTCATTTTTCTATATGGCCAGGAATTATTTTAAATATTATTATTTATGCTTTTATTACAATTTTTATGTATTTAATTTTGAAAAAATTATTTAAAAATGAAAATTATGCAGATATTAAAGCTATTTTTCTTGCTTTTATATCTTCTATTATATTAGCATCTTTAAGTAATGTAATTAATGTTAGAATGTATTCTCTTTCAACACTTAATGTATTAATTACAATTTTTTTGCATATTAAATTATTTGAAAGCAAAGATTTTAATGTTAAGTTATTTTTAGCTATAGGTGCTTCTGCTCTTGCAGGTGTCCTTACACATTACTATTATCTATTCTTCTTAGCTACATTGTATATTATTTTCTTAATAAAATTTATTAGTGAAAAACAATTTAAAAAATTATTATTTTATACTTTAGCATTATTTATTGCTGGTATCATTTCTTTAATAATTTTTCCTTATTCTTTGCAACATATGTTTTTTGGTTATAGAGGACAAGGTGTTATTAGTAATTTTGAAAATATATCTGAAATAATTCCAAGTATATATTCACAATTGTATACTTTAAATTATTATGCTTTTAATGGTTTATTACCTATTATTTTACTTATTATGATTGTATTATTTATTTATAATAGAATAGTTAAGAAAGATATGAATTTTGATAAAGATATTATTGGAATTTTAAAAATTATATGTATTCCCACTATTTTGTTTTTTATTATAACTTCAATTTCTTCTCCTTGGAAAGTTTTAAGATATATTGTTCCTGTTTGTGGATTAGCTTTTATATTAATGATATTTTGTTTTTATAAATTGTTACAGGCTGGTTTTGGTGAAAAAGTAAGTAATATCTTAATTTGTGTATTTTGCTGTATTGTTTTAATTTCTCCTTTTGTTTTACATTTGAAACCAGAACTTTTATATGATGATAAAAAAGAAATCGTACAGAAATTAAGTGGTGATTTGAATTTACCAACTATTTATTTCTTTGATTCACAAAAAGGTGGATTTTTAGATGATATTTATATTTTTTCTAAATTGAATGATTCTTATATAGCTAAAGATATTGATTATACTGAATCTAATGTACAAAAAATTGTCGAGAATAAAGATATTTCAGATGGTATACTTATTTTTATAAATGATGATAAGGATAATGATTCTATAATTAATATTGTGAAGAAAGCTTTAAATTTAGATAATTGTGATCAATTACAAAAATTAAATGTTTGCAATATATATTATTTATATTAGCTTTTCTTGTTAAGGTTCTATATTGGAACCTTAATTAGATTGTATATTATGATAAAATAAAAGTAGAGGAAACAAAATCGTGAAAGTTTTTTTCTTAAAGTCGGAAATGGGGCACTACAAATATCTATCGGTATTAGACATTCTTATTATGTACTTAATAATCACATATTATTTATTACTCCTCAGCCCTATGACTTTTTGTCAAATATACAAAATAATAAATGGTTGAAAATCGTTTAAAATCGTTTATTTTTGTTTTTCATTAATATATTTTTTAATGTATTTAGGGCTGAGTAGTAACTATTATTTGTGCTTTGTCAAATGAATTCTCAAAAAATCATTGACAATCAATTTTTCAAAAATCTAATTTAGAACCATCGTTTATTTATATACTTTAAATTTATTGTCATTTTTTATAAAGGTAACATTAAAATAGAAAAAAGATTAGCATAAACTAATACTCAAATTTTTTTGTTCTTTTTCTATTAAGATACATTCCTATTACAATTCCTAATATCATACCTACTATTATACCGATAGCAAGTTGGTAAATAAGAATAATTACCAAAAATAAGTATATTCTTATAAACTATTCCATAAATGTGAATAATTGTAAATATAATTGCAAATAATGTCATAAAAACTAAATTAATTTTAGGAATATAACTTTTTATTTTTTTATTAATTATTTTATCTTTTATACAAAAGATAAATGTTCCAATATATAGTGAACCAGTAATTCCTAATAATGTGTATAATTTCCAAGCACCAACATTAGTATATCCACTCATTATCAATCTAATTAAATAATATGTTGCATTCATTGATATCATTGTAATTGCAGGGGCGAGTATTGAAGTCATGTATTCTTTGGAACATAAAGATAAAATTAACATTATTATGCCCCAAAATGTAAATGATTGTGTAATATCTATTAAATATTTAAAATTTAATATCAAAGAATATTCTGTTATAAATCCTAATACTATTCCTATAATTAATGCAATAAATAAAAACTTTATATTAATCTTTTTCATATTTCATCATTCCATTTCCAATAAGTACATACACAATAACTGCTCCTATTGTATTTAATATAATATCATCAATATCTGTTGAACCTCTATATGTTATAAATTGTAATATTTCAACAATTAATGTAAGCATAATAATCATAATTGCAAATTGTTTTGTATTTTTTATTCTACTTTGAAATAAAATAGGTACAAAAAATCCCATTGGAGCAAACAAAAGTAAGTTAGTGGCAAAGTTAATTATTACTATACTTGTATTAATATTATTTAAAATCATACCTCTAATATATTCTACTATAGTTGCAAAAGGAATTATATTACTTGTTTCAAAATGCTCTTTTGAAAATGTGTTAATATTTTGAAACCCTCTCATTCTATATTCATTGTTCAAAAATAAAATATTAATTAATAATAAGCAATATATGATGAATAATGTTTTTAACCAAAATTTTCTAATTTTATCTTTTTCCTCTTTATTTTTCGATTTTTTTATTTCAATTATCATTGTAATTAATATTATTAAAATTGGTATTACAAAGCCACCTATTGTTATTGATACGTTTAATACAATATTAGGTAACATACTAAATATCATTACAAAACAAATAAATATACTACTTAAAACTATAATAATTCCATTAATTATTTTTTTCATAGATACTAATCCCCTTTATAAATTTTTTTCTAATAAATCAGTAATTTAAAATTTATATAAAACTACACATTTACTAAAATCTTTTTAATTTTCAGCCATTAAATTAGATTTTTCTATTATTTGATGTAATTCTTCTTAGTAGCTTTAGCTTTTCTTATCTTTTTAAACGATATGGTAGTATAATAAACTTTAATTTTATCTTTGCAATTTATTATATCTTTGTTTTTATCAATTATTATTGTCTTCTTTTTCATTTAATTCTTCTCCTAACATCTTATTACTTATTCAATCGTAAACTCTACTGCTAAATATATATGTTCACCATCATACAATTCTTTTACTAATCTATATTCGCCTTTTTCTAGTTTTCCATATATTTTAGACCAATCTGTATTTACCTCTAACTTATCATCTTCTCCTACTGTCAAACCTATATCATTAAATACATAATTTTCATCAATAGATTTTAATTCATTCCAAAAAACATTTGTTTTTTTATCTATTCTAAACCATTCTCCATAAGTATTTTTAGTTTTGCTTATATCTGATATTATGATTGTTGCACCAGTTTTTGTTAAAGTATTTTCTTTGATAGACATTGATACTTTTGAATATTTTTCTTGAATCTTTTTTTCTTCTGCCACTTTATAACTTTCATTTTTTAATTGTTCATTATTTATAATTGTTCCTGAAAAACCTATTATTAAATCTCTATTTCCATCTAAAGAATTAAATTTTAATATTGTATAATCTCTATATCTATATTCAATACTTCCACCATCGCTATAAAATGTTGCTTCACAAATTCCATATTTTTCATCTATTTTTACTTGATCTAAAATACTTTGAACACTTATGATTTTTTTCTTTAGTGCATCTTCTAATGAATACACCATATCTTGTTCTATTGTAACAGTTACATCTCCTGCTAGTGTATATAAACCATAATCAATATTGTCAAACTGATTTGTTTTTGCAATTTGTTTTATTCCATTATCTTTTCTTCCTAGATATGTCAAGTCATATGTTTTTTCGTACAAAGAGCTATCTAAGTTATATTCACATATTACTGGTATTTCAGCCAAATCTATAGTTCTTGAATTAAATATAACTTGTACTGTATTACCATCTGTTAATCTTTTTATATCCCAATGATAATCATCAAATTTTTTTTCATTATTATTTTTAGTTATTTTATAATAGCCATAATATTTCTGATAATCTTCGTATGTAAATTCTTGATTCGGTCCATTTATTATTACTGTTGAATTTGCTGATGCATAATTATTTTGTTCTGCATCATTTTGATTCTCATCTTTTTCAGCAGGTACATATTCTAGTTTAATAACATCTGTATTTTCATTTGAAGTAACATCTATTTCCAGATTTGTAGCTTGTTTATTGCTTGCAGTCTCAATAAATGTATCAATCAAATTTTCATTTTGTATTTTTCCATCTTTAATAATTATAATATCATTATTTTTTGTTATATCTTCGGAATATTCTACATTAGATGTTGATAATTTATTGTTTGAAACATTCTTATAATCTATATAAAATACAAGTCCACATATTATTAGTAATAAAACTATTATTATTCCTAATATAATTAAAACTTTCTTTTTCATATAACCACCTTTTTCCCTTTCTATTATTTAGACAATTTTTTTAGGTGTTTTAGTTGGTGTTTTAATAAAAAATATAAAGTTAATAATAAAAATATAATAGATATTCCTAAAAATCCATATCCTATATATTGATTATAATAATTCTCTGGTTTCTCACTATAAATTGTATTCTCTTGAATTGTGTTATTGTTATCTTGCATTATATTAGTAATTATGTTATTTGTATTGCCTTGAAAATTTTCTTCTTTTGTACTTTCACTATTAAAACTTTTACTTTCATCCTGAAGTATATTTCCTTCAGATATGCTTGAATTATTAGTATCATTTTCTTTTGTTGGAACTTCCATTGTTCTATCGGTTTGACTAATATTTTCATTTTCTTTACTTGAAACTAATACTTTTACTCCTATTATTAAAGACACAATAAACATTGCAAGATTTCCTAAAATTGCTTTTAATGAATAAATAGCTTTATAATATCTCCATTTTACAGTTCCAATAGGTTCATTTAGTAAATTTCCTATTTCTTCAAACGAGAAATTTGATAATATTTTTAATGATATTATTTCTTTTTCTTTCTCTTTTAATTTACTTATTAACCTATTGAATTCTATATTATCAACCACTTTTTTTAGTTCGTTATTATTATCTGAAATTTCATATATTTCACTTAATGAGATATCTTTTCTACTCTTTTTAAGAAAATTAATTGTTTCATTTTTTGTTATTGAATATAGCCATAAGGCATAGCTTTTTGTTGGCAGTTTAGAATCTTCAATTTCATATATTTTAGTAAATACTATTTGCATAATGTCTTCAGAATCTGCTTTGCTTTTAGATATAGTAAATGCTATACTATAAACAATTTTATTATATTTACTATATAATTCTTCAATTCCATTAGTTCTATCCTGACTAATATCTAAAAATACTTTTTCTAATTCTTTATCGTCTATTTTCAAATTTCTCTTCCCTTTTATTTCTTTTTTTTGCATAATACCACAAATGATAGTAATTATCAATATAACTACTCTCGTTCAAAATCATTATAATCGAGTAGAGGATAACACTTAGTGTATTTCTCCCATCTCACACCATCGTAATGCTGTAAACTTAAGAAAATAATGATGTTTTATTTTGTATAATTTATGTATATCGAGCCATGCTTTTGATACACACTTTCTCCGCTTTCGCCTCACGGTGGATAGCTTGTGCTTTTCTAATTGGTTAGCGACATGTACTTCCAATACAGACTTTCACCGATTAGCTAAATGGCATTTCTGTCGCACACAAAAAAAGACCAAAAAATTAGTCTTAAAATATGATTACTTTTTTGATTTTAGACATAAAAAAAAAGCCAATCATCAAGAGCTTCCCTCAAAACGAATGACCTTTTATAATGGAGCCACTTCCCAGATTCGAACTGGGGACCCTCGCATTACAAGTGCGATGCTCTGGCCAGCTGAGCTAAAGTGGCAAAATATTTGGTGACCCCGACGGGAATCGAACCCATGTCTCCGCCGTGAAAGGGCGATGTCTTAACCTCTTGACCACGGGGCCTTATAAATAAAGAACTAAATGTTTGTTTATTTAGTTCTTTGGTGAGCTATCCGCGACTCGAACGCGGGACAACTTGATTAAAAGTCAAGTGCTCTACCACCTGAGCTAATAGCCCATTTAAATGCATCACTTAGAACGCCTCTATATATTACAACATTTTTTTGTTTCTGTCAATACTTTTTTTGATATTTTTTTACTTTTTTTATATTTGCATATTTAAACTTCTATTATAACTTAATTGTTATATATATTTTTGTTCTTATTTTTGCTCTTTTTTATATGTTTTCGAGATATTTTAGTTATGCATTTAATTTTTCTACTATGTCTTCTACATCTATTCCATGTACTCCACAAGCTTCTTCTAATGTTTCCATTTGTGATGCAGGACATCCTATACAATGCATTCCAGCATTTAATAGTATTTCAACTTTTTCTGGTGCTTTTTCTAAAATTTCACCTATTGTTGTATCTTTATTAAATTCCATAGTTATTCTCCTTTCTATAATATTTTGTCTTTTTTATAGTGTTTTATTCATCTTGGGTTTTTTAAATTTTAGACATATTTTCTATGTAAAAAATTTTACATAATAATTTTATCATATTTTTTTAAAAAAGTATAGACAAATTTAAAAAAATATTGTATTATTTTTTTGTCTTCATCTTTATTTTGTTTTTGGGTGGTGATTATATTAAAAATTTAATTGATATTTTTTTTATTCTATTTTTTATTCAAGTTTTTATTAGTATTTATTCTATTTATACTTTATTCGAGGTTAAAGTTTTTCATCATCAACAAGGTTCCAAATTAAAAATTAGAAAAACAATAAATTAATATTTTAGCATTTTTTATAGGAGGCGTTTATTTATAAAACTTAAATTTTTTTCAATTTTATTTTCATTATTTTTTTTACTGATTTTTGGTGTCTTATATTATCATTTATTTTTACCAATTTATTTATCTAGTGAAATTATTATTCCCTATGGTTTACATCCTTTTGATATTTGTTCTCAAAATCCAAATTTATGGAGATTAATTAAAATTCTTTTTATTATTTCTTTTGTAATTTCTAATTTAGTTATTTCTCATTTTATATTTTATAGATTTTTAAGAAAATTTTTTATATCTAATAAAAAAAGTTCTAAACAACTTGAGGATTTTAACAAATTGTCTACTAGTTGCTCTAAATTAAATTTATTAATAGGAAAAAATATGGATAATTTAGATGTTTATATTCCTGAATCTGGTCTATATCAAAATTTTATTATTACTGGTACCATTGGGTCTGGAAAAACTTCTTCTGCTATGTATCCTTTTACAGAACAACTTATGGAATATAATTCAAAACACAGGAATGATAAAATTGCTATGCTTATATTAGATGTAAAAGGAAATTATTATAATCAAGTGAAAAAATATTCTAAAATGTATAACTTAGAAGATGATTTAATAATTATTGATTTGTCTCATTCAGTTTTTTTTAATCCTTTATATAAACCTAATTTAAAACCTTTAGTTTTAGCCAATAGATTAAAAACTATTTTAACTCTTTTTTCTGAAAATAACTCTGAGGCTTATTGGCTTGACAAAGCTGAACAAATTTTAGCTGAATGTATTAAAATTTGTAGATTATATAATGATAATTATGTTACATTTTCAGAAATTCATAAACTTATAACTTTGCCTAATTATTTTACTGAAAAAGTTTCAGTTTTAAAAAACTTATTTGTTTCGTCTAAATTTAATAATGAACAAATTTATGAATTGAATGCAAGTCTTGATTTTTTTCAAAAGGAGTTTTATATGTTGGATTCTAGGACTAAAAGCATTCTAGTTTCTGAAATTACTCGTATGACTAATACTTTTATATCAGATTATGATGTCTTTTCAATCTTTTGTCCCCCTAAGGAAAAATTAACTTTTTATGGTTTTGAAGAAGTTTTAGATAAAGGGAAAATAGTTGTTCTAAATATTAATATAGCTGAATATAGTTTACTTTCTAAAATTATAGCTGCATATTTGAAATTGGATTTTCAAACTGAAGTTTTAACCTCTTTATCTTCTGGTAAAATAAGAAAATCTGCCTTTATTTGTGATGAATATGATAAGTATTGTACTAGAAATGATGCTGACTTTTTTTCAGTTAGTAGAGAGGCAAAATGTATTAATATTGTAAGTACTCAAAGTTATTCATCTTTGCTTAATTCCCTAAAGGATCAAGCTCCTGTTAAAGTAATTTTACAGAATTTAATAAATAAAATTTGGTTTCGAACAGATGATATTTTTACAATAGAAGAAGCTCAAAAACAGTTAGGAAAAGAGGATAAAGAAAAAGTTTCTAAGAGTTTTACCGAAGGTGCTACTAAAACTCAATATAGTTATCTTTTAAATACATTTAATTCCGATAATTCTAATATTACTGAAAGTTATAGTACGTTTTTGCAAAATGATTATATTTTTGATACTCATTTTTTCACTCAAGAATTAGAAACTTTTTCTGCATTAACTTTTTTATCAAATGGTAATGTTATTTACCCACCTCAAAAACTTAAACTTTTACCATATTTTAAAAAATAGTATTTTTATAAGTTTTATATAAAACTTAAATTTGTTTAAAAGGATTGATGTTTATATATGATTTATTTAAAATTTATTAAAAAACTTTTATTTATTATATTTTTTACTTCTTTATTTATTATATTTTCTAATTCTTTTTGCTTTGCTTGGGGAGACCCTGAGATTGTAACAAAAATTAATAGTGCTTTCGAAACAATTGAAGATTGGATATTAAAAATTTCTACACCTGCTGCTGCAGTTGCAGTTGGTACTGGTGTTTTTATGAAAAAATTTAGTTTTGGGGATGAAGAAAGGATTAGAATGGGAAAGAAATTAATTAAAGGTTCTTTATTTTCATATGCTTTTATTCTTGCTATTGATCTAATTTTATCAGCAATTAAATCTCTTATTTCTTAGTAAAGGAGGTTATTTTGGAGCAATCAAATATAACACAAACTATAATTGATACAATAAACAATATTTTTGATACTTTATTTCAATCTATTGATTCTAATTTATATTCCGTACTAGATTCTCTTGCTTTTATTGATAATTCTATTATGGATAGTAAAAATTTTATAAATATTTTTGGCAATTCTACAACAAATGGTATTTTGTTAATTGCTAATTCTTTTTTACTCGCAATTTTATTGTATTTTTCTATACGTTATTTATTATCTCATTTTACTTATTCTCGAATAGAAAAACCACAATCTTTTTTAATTAAATTAATTTTATGTGGTTTATGTATGAATTTTTCATATTTCTTGCTTGATGATTTTTTATCTATTTTTTCTTATATTACTTCGGCTATTTGTGATTTAGGTAGTCATTTATTTGGAAAAACAATTTCTTTTTCTGAATTAATTTCTGTTATCAATTCAAATATTTCTCCTGAAAATAATGAATTTAATATTTTTTCTTTAGATGGCTTGATAAAAAGTATTATGAGTGTTTCTTTACTTAATCTAGTTTTTTCATATTCTCTTCGATATGTTATGATACAAGTTTTTATATTTTTGGCTCCTTTTGCCATTTTATCTGCTTCCCTTTCTTCGATTTCTTGGTTCTTTACTTCTTGGTTAAAAAATTTATTTTCACTTTTGTTTATTCAAATTATTATTGCAATTATTCTGTTAATTTTATTTTCTATGGATTATTCTTCTTCTGATTTACTTGTGAAAATAATTTATATAGGTGGTGTTTATGCACTTATTAAAGCTAATTCTTTTGTAAGAGAATTTATTGGTGGTGTTTCCACAGTTGTTTCACAATCTGTGAATTATTTGTCTGGATTTAAAAACTAATTTTTATATTTTATTATTTTTTTATTTTATTTTTGTGTTAGGAGGTTTTATGAAATTTATTTTTCCGCAAAATTATAATTTTGAAAATAAAATTTTAGGTGTAATTGATTATACTACAGCTTTATTTAATGTTATTTGGTATTTAATTATTTTTTTAATTTTATTTTTTCTTCCTATTTCTTTTCAAGTTAAATTGTTTATTTTTATTCTTTTTTGCTTTCCTCTTTTTCTTATAAGCTTCACTGGTTTTAACGGTGAAAACGTAATTTATGTTCTTAAATATTTACTTTTATTTTCTATTAAACAAAAAATATTTTTTTATGAAAAATAATTTTTAATATTTATTATTTTATATTTATTTTATTCTTTCATTTATTTCTTATCTTATCTATTTTTATTTCTTATTATTTTTACTTTTAATTTTTGTTTTTACAATAAAATAATATTAAAATAAATTTAAAATTTTATTGAAATTTTTGTTTAAAAAAGTTATAATTTGTTGTATACTAAAAAAAGTTTATTCTATAGAAAAAGAGGGATTATTAATGAAACTAGAACAAAAAGAAAAATCTTTATTATTTTCAGAAACTGTATTACCAGATATTTTTTTTGCAGAGCATTTACCTCAAATTCCTGGTGATTATTTAAAAATTTATTTATATCTTATTTTTCTTTCAAAATATAATAAAGATGTTAAGGTAAATGATTTATCAAAGAAATTATCTTTACCTTTAAAAACTATAAATGACGGAATTAATTTTTTAGAAGCAAACGGATTACTTTTGAAAAAAACTACTGGTTTTATTATTATAGATTTACAAGAATCTACTCTTAATAATTTATACAAACCAAATCTTACTCCTTCTAAAGAATCTATCGAACAAACTTCTAAAAATAAATCTAGAGCTAAAGCCATTGATCATATTAACAATATGTATTTTCAAGGAATTATGGGGCCTTCTTGGTATAACGACATTGACTTGTGGTTTAAGAAATATAATTTTGATGAACAAGTAATGATTGCTTTATTTGACTATTGTTATAATCGTTCTGCTTTAAATAAAAATTATGTTCAAACTGTTGCTGAAGCATGGGGCTCTAATCATATTCAAACTTGGAATGATTTAGATTTATATGATCAAAAACAAGATAAATTGTTTAAAATAAAAAAATCAATTGCTAAAAAGCTTGGAAAACATAATGGATTAACTCAATATGAAGAAGCTTATATAGAAAATTGGATTTTGGATTTTGGCTATGATATGGATATTATTGAGTTAGCTTTAAAAAGAACTACTTTTAAGCAGAACCCTACTTTTGAATATATTAATAATATAATAACAGATTGGCATGATAGAAATTTAAAGACTAAATTTGAAGTTGAAGCTTTCTTAGAGCAAAGAAAAAAACAAACAAAAAATATTTCTGCTATGAAAAAAGCTGTTGATAAAATTTCTAATTCTTCAAATTTTGAGCAAAGACAATATGATAATTTAGATTTTCTTTATGCTAATGTCAATATTGATAAAAAAAAGGAGATTTAGATGGCTAATGATGTTTTAAATTCTCTTTTGAGAGAATATGAACAAAAAAAAGTAAAAGCAGAATTAGATTTAGAGGAAAGAAAACAATCTTTATATAATTTGATACCTAGACTTAAACAGATAGATGATGAATTAAATAGTTTTGCTATATTAACAGCTAAAAATATATTGAATAATTCTACTAAAAATTCTTCTTTTATATCTGATTTGAATAATAAAATTTTAGATTTGAAAAAAGAAAAAGAAGGTATTTTGAAAAAAAATAATTATTCTTTAGATTATTTAAAACCTTTTTATGAATGTAAATTATGCTGTGATACTGGTTATATTACTGATTCAAATTATCATACTGTTATGTGTAGTTGTTTAAAACAAAAATTGTTAGATATTTCTTTTAACGAATCAAATATTTATAATTTAGATAAAGAGAATTTTGATACTTTTAATGAAAACTTTTATTCTGATAAAGTTGATACTTCTAAATATAGATTTAATATTTCTCCAAGAGAAAATATCTTAAATATAAAAAATAAATGTATGGACTTTGTAAAAAATTTTAATAATCCTGATCAAAAAAATTTATTATTTACAGGTTCTACAGGTTTACGGTAAGACTTTTATGTCTAATTGTATTGCAGCAGAATTGTTAAAATCTGGCAAAAATGTTATTTATCAAACTGCACCTGTTTTACTTGAAACCGTAATAGATTATAAGATGAATAGACAAAAGAATTTTGACCCTAATTTTTATAAATCTATTTTAGAGACCGATTTGCTAATTATTGATGATTTGGGAACAGAAAGTTTAAATTCTATGAAAATGAGTGAACTTTTTACTATAATTAATACTAGAATTTTAAATTTAAATCGTAAAATTACTAAAACTATTATTTCAACTAATTTAGATATTAATGATATTTTTAAGTTTTATAATGAGCGTATTGGTTCTCGTATAGTTGGTAATTTTGAAATTTATTATTTTTTCGGTGAAGATTTAAGATTTAAGAAAAGATAATTTTTTATCTTTTCTTTTTTATAATTTATTATTTTTTATCTATTTTTTATTTATTTATTTATTTTTTATTTGTTTTTTTATTTATTTTTTTATTTATTTTTTTATTTATTTTTTTTATTTATTTTTTTATTTATTTTTTTTATTTATTTTTTTATTTATTTTTTTATTTATTTTTTTTTTATTTTTTTATTTATTTTTTTTTTATTTTTTTATTTATTTTTTTTATTTATTTTTTTTATTTTTTTATTTATTTTTTTTATTTATTTTTTTATTTATTTTTTTATTTATTTTTTTTTATTTATTTTTTTATTTATTTTTTTTTATTTATTTTTTTATTTATTTTTTTTATTTATTTTTTTATTTATTTTTTTTATTTATTTTTTATTTTTTTATTTG
>CAJFQT010000014.1 GCA_904419095.1 uncultured Clostridia bacterium
AATAAAATTATATGTATTATTACATAATCTTGTATCAAAACCACATATACTCTTATATGAGCAATATTCACAAGGGGTTTTTCCCTTTTTATTATATGGTTTTAATTCTATTTTTCCTTTTAATATTTCTTTTGATATTTCTTTTATTGTTTTTAATATATATTTTTGTAAAACTTTGAATTCTTCTGCATTTACTCCTGATGTTGATCTTTTATTTATTTCACCTTTTGAAGTTATTCCAGCAGGTATTATTTTGGAAATACCACCATTTTTTAAGTTATTGTCTTGCATTTCTATTACTTTTATATCCGCTAATATTAAGCCTTTCATTTTAAAATTTTCTCTTAATTTATTTTCTATTTCTTGCCCAGAAATTTTTTTATCTGCTTTAATCATTTGTTCTATCAATCCAAAATATAATACTCCTGCTGGCAATAAGTCTTCTTCTTTACATACTGCATCTAGATAAGTTAACAATTGTATTTGCAAGCCTGCATATACTTTGTTTAAATCTATGTTTTTTGCTGATGATTTATAATCTATTATTCTTAAATATTTTCCGTCTTCTGATTTTGCTGTATCTATTCTATCTATTTTTCCTATTATTTCAATTTTTTTTCCATCTTCTAATAGAATTTCAATTGGTTTATACTTACCTTTCTTATCAAATTCAATTTCTGTCCCTTCTATTGAAAAATCACTATAGACTAAACTTTCTATTATAAATTTTAGAGCTTTTGATATAATTCTTTTTAGTCTCCTTACTAAAATTTTATATTTTGCCGTTTCTTTAAATCTATAATTTTTACCATGTTCCAATTCTTCCTCTATTATTTCATTCACTAATTTTTGAATTTCTTCTTCATTTGCAATCAAATCTCCTAGTGCTATGTTTTTTTGCTTTACAAGTTTAAAAAATGAATCTATTGTTTCATGCATAAATGAACCTGTATCAAAATTTTGTACTTTTAATTCTTCTTTTTCTTTCAATCTTAAACCATATTGCAAATAATAACTAAAAGGACAACTTCTATATCTTTCTAATTTCGAAACACTAGTTTTTAGATTATTACCATATAATTTCTCTATTAAAGTCTTATCAATATTATTTGGAATATTTGTATAGTTTATTCCTTCTAAATCTTGCGTTAATTTTTCTTTCATACCAGATTGATTAATATAATATTCATATATTATATTCCAAATTTCGTCTATACTTTTACCTTCTTGACCATTTGCAATATTCTCAAGCAATTCTTCATATGTACCTAATTTATTTGTTATTTCATATTTAGGTGCAACTACATCACTTTCTTCTTGCAAATTAGGAAAAATCTTTTTTATTTTATGAATTAACATTGATGGTCTTAATGATTTTCCTTCATTATCTGCTGAACTATAAGATAAATATATTTGATTTTCAGCGGTAGCTAATGCTTTATATATATTAAAATTATCTTCATACAAATTTTCAAGTGTTCCTTTTGCAAGTTCTATCCCATCTTGCTTTAATAAAGCTCTATCATCATCTCCAAAAAAGCCTTCTTCTTTTTTAACACTTGGAAAACTCCCATCATTTATTCCTATAATAAATACTATCTTAACTTTGTGGCTTCTAGACCTCTCTACATCTCCGATTATTACCTGGTCTTGTGTTGAAGGTATCTTTCCTAATTCACTATTTTTCAAACCTATTTTTAATATTTGATAATAATCTTCTATTGAAATATTTTTGTCTCCAAAAATATTAACCATCTCATCTAAAATATCTATAAGAATCTGATAACTTTCTTTATATTCATTTGCTAAATCTATGTATCCTTTATTTTCTAAATTTTCTATTTTGCAATTTAAAATATCTTCAATACCATTTTCTTGCATAAATTCATATATCAGTTTAGAAATATTTTTTACTGTTTTTTCTTTTTGCATTTTTTCTTTTAATCCCAATAGAGGATTTATTATAATTTTTCTTAATTCATTTAAATGTTCTACTTTTTGTTTTTTATCATCTTCATTAATTTCATATATAAAATCTTTCTTCCATTTATTTTGTTTAATTCCCCATTTTGTGCAATAATTTTCAAGTTCAAAGATATCTTCTTCATCTATATTTAAAAAGCCTAATTTTATATAATTAAAAACTGCTTCTCTAGTAAAATTATTCTTTATAATTTCAAATATTGAAAGTATATATTGTATTATTACATTCTGACTTAATTCTCTTTTTTCATCAATAAAAACAGGTATATCATATTTAGCAAAAATAGCTCTTGCCAGATTAGAATATTTATCAACATTTCTTGTTATTACTCCTATATCTCTGAATCTTATATTATTATCTCTAACTGCTTTCACTATTTCTTTTGCAATATATTCTATCTCAGTATATTGGTTTTTAGCCAAAAATAAATGAATATTTTCCACTTGTTTTGAATATTGAATTGATTTTTTTGCATAAATATTTCTTTCAAGATACTTTAGCTCTTCTGATTTGAATCTTGGAGAATCTTCTAGATAAATCTCTTTATCTATTTTTATATTTTCTTCTTCTAATATTTCTAGCAATCTATTTATTGTCACTTTATTAGGATAAAAAATATCAGCATCTGGATTTTCTGTAATTTTAATATCATCCGTACAAATAGTAATATTAATTTCTTTTGCGACTCTTGCAAGAGATTTTATAACTTGATATTCTGGATATGTAAAACCAGAAAATTCATCTATGTATATAATACTTTCATTTAGCCAATCAACATTGTCAATATTTTGGCTTAAAATAGTTAGTTTATCTGTTTCTTCGATATATTCTGAGTTAATAGAATTTTCAAAATTTTCAAATAGTAATATCATATCTTGCAATTTAGCTTTCAAGTATTTACTTTCTATGTTTTCTATTTCTTCTTTTAAACTTTGCACTGTCACTCCATGTTTTTTGAATTCTGTAATGCTATTAATTCCTATATCAATATTTTCATCAGATTTTCCTAGAAATTGAAAATTTTTTCTATTTTTATTTAGAATGTCATATACTAACATTGCTTTTCCTGTTTTTGTAAGTGGTGCTTTTTTTTCACCTAAATCTGAAAGAACTCTTTCAGCCATTCTACTTAAAGTTATGACTTCTGCATTTATTACAGCTTTTCTGCCAATAGATTGCATTAGTCTTTTTTCTGCAACGTATGAAAATTGTTCTGGTGTTATTAGGAAAATCTTTTTTTCTTTATCTATTATTTTGGCAATGTTTTGGAAGCAATATTCACTTTTTCCACTTCCGGCTCTGCCATATATTATATTTAGATTCATTATTTGTTTCCTTATTATAATATTTAGGTTTTTATGGGTTTTACCTATAAACCATTAGTCTCTTCTCCAATAAAATAGATATTGTTGAGCCATTCCTGCTAAGTCTCCAAATTTCTCAGTTGCTAATTTTTCTATTTTCTTTTTACTTACTTTACTTTCGTCTGGCTCTTTTATGTATAAGTCATTCATTACTCTCCTTACCCATACATCTATCGGAAATACCTCAAACCTTTTTAAAGTTGAAAATAATAAAATACAATCTGCAACTTTAGGTCCTACACCTGATAATGTAAGTAGTTTTTCTCTTACTTCTAACGTATTTGGATTTTTCTTTAACTCTTCTAAATCAACCTTCTTTTCCAAAATCATTTTTGTTGTTTCATATAATCTAATATCTCTAAAACCCAAACCCAATTTTCTATATTCCTCAACTGTAACGTCTTTTAGCTCATCTGCTGAAGGAAATGTATAATAACTCTTACCTTTAAATTTAATTTCTTTACCATAAGCCTTCGCAAGCCTTTCAATTATCCCTTTAATTCTTGGAATATTATTATTAGCAGAAATTATAAATGAAATAATAGTTTCCCATAAATCTTGATTTAAAATCCTTATACCATCTCCGTATTTAATACTAATTCTCATATTCTCATCAACTTTAAGCAACTTTTTCTTTATCTCTTCATAATCTCTATCCAAATCAAAATAACTATTCACTTCATCTTCTAAATTACCATCTAAACAAATACCCTCAAAAAAAACATCATGACCATTCTGCCTAACACTCACAACATTATTATTCCAAATACCAACATAGCTCCCATCTTCCTCCTCATTCCAACGAAAGCACTGTCCACACTCAAAAATATCCTTCAATCTAAAAGACTTCTGATTCTTTAGCTCATATACCTGAATATCTTCTCTCATACCCATACTCCTTTTCCATATCCATTATATAATAAAAAAACCAACTGGTCAAACAAAATAAACAGCAAACATCCAAAATAGCCTTCTAATTTTAAATTGAAATTGAGGGCAATCACTTAAACGCACAAAAAAAGATGAACCTTAAGAACAATCTTAAAATTCATCCCAAATTCTTCTATTCACCTGCAAAAATCTGCTCAAACTCATCAGCCTCAATTTTTTCTTTTTCCAATAAAATACCAGCCACTGCATGTAACTTATCAATATGTTCTGTCAAAATTTGTTTTGCCTTAGCATAAGCAGTATCAACAATCTTCTTAATCTCTTCATCAATAACACTTGCTGTTTCCTCTGAATAAGTTTTAGCATGAGCCAAATCTCTACCCAAAAATACCTGATCCTGATCAGAACCAAGAGTCAAAGTTCCAATCCTATCACTCATACCATATTTAGTAACCATATTTCTAGCAATAGCAGTTGCTCTTTCAATATCATTACTTGCTCCTGTTGAAACATCATTTAAAATCAATGCCTCAGCAACTCTTCCACCTAATAAAGAAACAATATTTTCTTCCATTTCAGTCTTAGACATAAAGTTCTTATCCTCAGTAGGACGATACATTGTATATCCTCCTGCCATTCCTCTTGGAACAATTGATATTTGATGTACTGGATCTTGTGTTGCCAAATAATGGCTAACAACTGCGTGACCAGCTTCATGATATGAAACTAATTTATTTTCTTTTTCACTTCTTACTCTTGTTTTCTTTTCTGGACCCATAGTTACTTTAACCATAGCATCTTCTATTTCTTTCATTCCAATTACTTCTAGATTTCTTCTTGCCGCCAATAATGCTGCTTCATTAAGTACATTCTCTAAATCTGCACCAGCAAATCCTGATGTATTTTTTGCAATTACTTTTAAATCAACATCATCTGCTAATCTTTTCTTTCTGCTATGAACTTCCAATATTTGCTCTCTTGCTTTAACATCTGGCAATCCAACAACTATTTGTCTATCAAATCTTCCAGCTCTAAGTAAGGCTTTATCTAATACATCTGGTCTATTTGTTGCTGCTAATACTATAACACCTTCATTTTCAGAGAAACCATCCATTTCAACTAATAATTGATTCAAAGTTTGCTCTCTTTCATCATGGCCTCCACCAAGTCCTGCTCCTCTTTGACGACCAACTGCATCAATTTCATCTATAAATATTATACAAGGTGAATTTTTCTTAGCCTCATCAAATAAATCTCTAACTCTTGATGCACCAACACCAACAAACATTTCTACGAAATCTGAACCACTTATAATAAAGAATGGTACTCCTGCTTCTCCTGCCACTGCTTTTGCAAGTAATGTTTTACCAGTTCCTG
The DNA here is from genome assembly GCA_904419095.1 of uncultured Clostridia bacterium. Taxonomy (GTDB): domain Bacteria; phylum Bacillota; class Clostridia; order TANB77; family CAG-508; genus CAG-269. Next base: position 5,617 of record CAJFQT010000014.1, read on the forward strand.
GTTGACCAACCAATAAAACACCTTTTGGTATTCTAGCACCCATATCTGTAAATTTCTTTGGATTTTTTAAAAATTGAACTATTTCTTCTAACTCTTCTTTTTCTTCATCAACACCAGCCACATCATCAAAAGATACTTTGTTTCTATCTGCTGGTGTCATCATTCTAGCTTTACTTTTACCAAAAGATAATGTTTTTCCTCCAGGTTGACCAGAATTTGCTCCACCCATCATAAAGAACCAGAATATCATAAAAATTATTAATAAGCCAAATGGTGTAAGTAGACTAAGAATAGTTATAAAAATTGATTCTGATTTTTCTTCTAAAGAAAATGCTCCATTTTTTATAAACTCTTCTGAATATGACATAAAGCTTCCCATATCTGGGATGTTTACTTGTTTTGCTACTTTGTCATCTGAAAGTTCTACTGTTGCAGTTCTTCCATCTGCTTCTATTTCTATTGACTCTACTTTTCCTTCATTTATTTTTGTGATTAATTCTGAATATTTTAATTTTGTATTAGAATTTTCCATTATAGATGATAATACAATAATAAAAATAATTCCGATTATTAACCACATTGCTAAAGTTTTAATGCTATTTTTCAAAATAAATTCCTCCTATCTGTTTCTATTCATAAATTATTATGTTTGAAACACCCCTTCTTCGATATTGCATTTATACCATAGAAATTATTGTTTTGCAATAGTTTTTTGCATTACTTTTTTATGACAATTGCCTAAAGTTACGGATACTTAAGATTTATGTATAAAATAAATTTGTCCATTTTTTACCAGTACTTTTAAATTTTTGTTTGGCATTAAATATTTATTTCCAATATTATTCTCACATAATTTAATAATATCGTCTATATGCACTTTTTCGATACCTTTGCTGTTTCCAATTAGCCTTGATATAGTATATAGAATTACTTTTGATTTTATGACTTTTTCTAATGTATTAAATTTTTTTAATGATAATATTATTTTATTTTCACTTTGTAATATATTTTTTTGTTCAATATCTTCTAAAATCATTATTTCCGTATATTTTTCCGCTACTACATCATTTATATATTTCTCTTCTTCTTGAACTAAATTTGATAATCTATACATTGTTTGTATAATATTAGGATTAAATTCTTTCTTTATATATGGTATAACAATATTTCTTATTTTATTTCTAGTATATAAATTTTCAAAATTTGTTCTATCAATTCTAGGATTTAAATTATATTTTTCACAATATTGTTCAATTTCCAATCTTTCACAATCTAATAATGGTCTTATATACTGACCAGAAATTGGTTCAATTCCTTTTAACCCTGTAATTCCTGAACCTCTGAATATATTCATTAAAATTGTTTCAGCCACATCATTTTTATTATGTGCAATTGCAATTTTATTAAACATTTTATTAGTTAAAATTTTATTAAAAAAATCATAACGAACTTTTCTTCCTGTTTCTTCTAATCCACATCTTGTCTTATCTGCTATTTCTTTCACATCTATATTTTCTAAATAAAATTTTGCATTTTTTTGTTTGCAATAATTTCTTACAAATTCCGCATCTTCTTCTGCTTCATCTCGTATCATATGGTTTACATGCGCAACTACAAATTCAAAATTAAAAATTTTATTTTCTTTAAAATAACAAAATAAGTCAAGCATACATAAAGAATCTGGACCTCCTGAAACAGCTAAAACAATTTTGTCTCCAGCTTTTATTAATTCATTATCTTTTATAAATTTTCTTACTTTATATTTTAAGTCTTTTTCATCAATTCTTTTACTCAAATTTATCACCTTTCCAGAAGGGATTGAGGGACGGTCCTTAAAATCCCTTCTAGGAGGGATTTTAAGGACCGTCCCTCAATCCCTAATCAAATCTTTTCTCTAAATTAACAAATTTAGTATAACTTCCAAGCCATCCTAAATCTACTGTTCCTGTTGAACCACTTCTTTGTTTTGCAATAATAACCTCTGCTATGTCTTTCTTTTCACTATCTTCATTATAATAATCATCACGATATAAAAACATAACAATGTCAGCATCTTGCTCAATTGAACCAGATTCACGTAAATCTGAAAGCATTGGTCTATGGTCTGGTCTTTGCTCTACAGCACGTGATAATTGTGATAATGCTATAACTGGTACATCTAATTCTTTTGCTAGAATTTTTAATGATCTACTTATTTCAGCAATTTCTTGCTCTCTACTTCCCTGTGCTCTTCTAGAACTCCCTTGCACTAATTGCAAATAATCTATTATTACTAGACCAATATTTTTTTCTAATTTTAATTTTCTACATTTTGCTCTAATTTCTGTAATTGAAATACCTGGTGTATCATCAATATAAATACCTGTTTCTGATAATGGTCCTATTGCTTCTGCTAGCTTTGCCCAATCTTCTTCATCAAGTTTTCCTGTTCTAACTTTATTGCTATCAACCATTGCTTCACTACATAGAATTCTGTTTACCATTTGCTCTTTTGACATTTCTAAACTAAATATTGCAACTGGAATATTTGCTTTAAGTGCTGCATTTGCAGCAATATTCAAAACAAAAGCAGATTTTCCCATAGCTGGTCTTGCAGCAATTAATATAAATTCAGATCCATGTAATCCTGCTGTTCTATAATCTAAATCTATAAATCCTGTTGGAACACCTGTAATATGTTGCTTTCTATTATATAATTCTTCTAATTGATTAAAACTATCTACTAGTATATCTTTTATTGGTGTATATCCTTTTTGATTTTTATCTTGCATTAAGTTAAAAATTTTCTTTTCTGCACCTTCCATAATGTCATCTAATTCTTCTGTTGGATCATAACCTAGTTCAATTATTTCATTTGCAGTTTTTATAAGTCTTCTTAAAGTAGATTTATCTTCTACAATTTTTATATATTTATTGGCATTTGCTGTTGTTGGAACTTTTTCTGGCAAGTCTGCTAAATATTCTATTCCTCCAACTTGGTCAAATTTTCCCATTGATTCAAGTTCAGATTTTACTGTTATTAAATCAATTGGCTCTGACCTATTATATAAATTTACCATTGCAGAAAAAATTAACTTATTATCTTCTCTATAAAAATCTTCTGGTTTCAAATTTTCAATACTTGAAACAACTGCTTCCATATCTGTAAGCATACTACCTATTACTGCTTGCTCTGCTTCTATATCATGTGGTGGAATTTTTCCTACATCCATTTATATCTTTCCCTTCAATCTATGTTTATTTAGACACTCCTATAACATCAACTTTTAAGTCTGCTATTACACCTTCATATAATTTGATTTTAACAACTCTTGTTCCTATTTCTTTTATTGGTTCTTTTAGCTCTACTTTCTTTTTATCAACAATATAGTTATATGTATTTTTCAAGTTTTCAGCTATTTCTTTAGAAGATACTCCACCAAAAACTTTTCCATTTTCTCCTACTCTAACTTGTACTTTTAATAATATTTTTGATAATTTATTTGCTAATTCTTGTGCTTGCTCTTTTTCTTGTGATTTTTTATATGCATTAGAATCTTGTTTTGCTTTTAATTTACTCATATTTTCTGCATTTGCTTCTACTGCTAAATTTTTAGGGAATAAAAAATTTCTTGCATATCCATCTGATGCATTTATTACTTCATCTTTTTTTCCTACCCCTTTTATATCTGCTTTTAATATTACTTTCATCTTGATTCCTCCTAACTTTAAATTTAGTTTTCTTGCATGGTATATTTTATATCATTTTTGCTAATTTTTCAAGGGTTTAGTAAGTATTATGCGTTAATAAATAAAAGAGGCATCAACCTTTGTTTAGTTGTTTACCTCTTTCACATTTTGTTTTCATTATTTTACTTGTTTATATTCTTTATTTTTTATATAAAATACTACTACTGCTCCAATTGCCATAATTATTGCAATTATTCCTAATACAGAAAAACCTGCTTTTGGAATTTGTTTGTTAGCTACTGTTGGGTCATTGTTTGTTGTATTTTGATTAATTTGGTTTGAGTTTGCTACATTATTTGTATTTCCCTGTTGTGGTGGTGTGTATTCAAAATCCGTAAATGTTATCCTTCCATCCTTTAAACGTGTAGCAGTATAGATTTCTATATCTTCTACCTCAACATAAGTTCCATCTTCATCATCTAATACAGACCACATCAAATAGTGTTTCCCTGGTTCGATTTCAAAATCTTTTAAAATATCATAGTCTACAATACATGTTTTTGTATCTTGAAAACTTCCAACTTGTAAATTTGTTCTATTTTGTTTTGCATATTCTAATAGCTCATCATATGCTGCTGTTCCATTATCTTTTAAATTTTGCAAAAGTTGTTCATCTGTTACTTCTCCTATATAAAAATTCATTGTACGTTGAACTCCATTATGCAACATTGTATCTAGTGCATTTACAGCTATTCTATAATGTGTACTATTAGTTAAAAAATTATATGAAATTCTCTCCCCTATCGGTGGCAATTCTGGTGTTGCCACTTCTGTAGGTCCATCTAGCATCTCATATTTTAATGATGCACCACTTTTCTTTCTAGCTATATATCCGTAATATTGACCTGTTCTTTCAAAAACATCATATCCTTTAACTCCATCTAGTGCACCAGAAGTATTACCATACCATTTTTTAGTTGTTTCATCATATTCAATCGAAAAACTTTTTCCTAAAGTTGCCATAAAATCAGAAGTTGTAACATCTTTTTCTTGGCAAATCAACGCATAATACCTGTAATTTTCTTCAGGTGCTCCTAATCCAGATATAGTTACATCATATGAAATTGCATCTTTATATTTTGCGGTATAAGTAATATTACCATCTTCACTATCAGCCAAACTAAATCCACTAATTCCTATGATTAAAGCTACCAACAACAAAGCATACTTGATTTTCTTATGTATTTCCATACCACATTTCCTCCCTTATATTTTTTACAAAACTTAATCATTTTTATTATAACATTTCATATATAAAAAATACATATTTGTAACAAAAATGTAATATTTTTTTATAATCTTTAGTTCTAAAGTGTATCATAACTAAATTAGAATAAAATTTTCTAAATATAAAATTATTAATTAAAAAAGTATACTTTAATTGATGTTCAATAAAGTATACTCTTTTAATTATCAAATAATTATATTCTTTAAATTTTGCAAAATACTACAAATTTAATTTCAAAATTCAAGATATATCCACAAAATTTCTTCCTATTAATTCTCTATTTCAGTAAAATATTCATTTATCCTAATAATTAATTCTTGTCTAGCTTCTTCCATAGTCATACCTTCAACTTGTGCACCTGCTAAAGTGATATGACCACCACCACCAAGCTTTTCTAAGATAACCTGAACATTAATATCTCCAATTGATCTACCACTAATACAAATTTTTTCTCCTACATTTCCAAGTACAAATGATGCTGTAATATTACTTATTGTTAAAAGCTCATCTGCTGCTTTTGCACAAATTAAACTAGCATCCTTAGTTTTTCGATTATAACTTGCAATTGCAATAGTATCATTAACTATTTCTGCCTTTTTTACAATTTCAGCTATTTTATTAAAACTTGCCAAATCACTTTGGAACCACTTTTTAACTCTAATTATATCTACTCCACATTTTCTTAGATAAGCTGCTGCTTCAAATGTTCTAACACCTGTTTTAAATGTGAAATTCTTGGTATCCATCATAATTCCAGCATAAAGACTCTCTGCTTCTATTGTTTTTAAATTAATCTTAATTGTTACATATTGTAAAATTTCTGTTACAAGCTCTGCTGCTGAAGATGCATACACTTCCTGAAATGTTAATGCTGCATTTTCTATATAGTCTGTACTTCTTCTATGATGGTCTATAACAACTATTTTTCCTATCTTATTAAGCAATTCTGGATCTTCTACATAATTAGTTTTGTGTGTATCTACAACAACTAATAATGTATCTTCATCTATATTCTCTTCTGCTACTTCTTTTGTTATTAAAATATCTTCATATTCAGGATCTTTTAATAATGATTCTTTAAAACTTTGCAAATTATTTGTTTCATTTGAAGTAATTATATATGCATTTTTACCTAGTTCTTTAACTAATCGATATATTCCCATTGCTGAACCCATTGCATCAATATCTGGATTTGAATGTCCCATTATCATTACTTTGCTTGCATCTTTTATTAACTTTTCTAAAGCATGAGCAACTACCCTCGCTTTTACTTTAGTTCTTTTTTCAACTTCTTGGGCTCTTCCTCCAAAAAATTTATATATTTCATTTTCTCTAATTACTGCTTGGTCTCCACCACGTCCTAAAATAACGTCCATAGCTGTTTGAGCTGATTTATATTTTTCTTTATCTGTTTTTCCTTCATTAGAAACAGCTATACTTAGAGTAAATTGAACATCTGCTTTATTCTTTATCTCTTTTATTTTATCTAATATGCTGAATCTATCTGTTTTTAACTGTTCTAAATATCTTTGTTCAAAAATATAAATATATCTGTCTCTATCAGATTTTATTAAAATTCCTTTAGTTTCATCTGTCCAATCATATATGCATTTATCTATTTCCGCTGTTATTTGTGGTTTTTCTTCACTGTCTATTAATTGCATATTTTCTTCATAATTATCTATCATTATTATTTCTACACATGATTTAGAATCAGTATATTCTTTTTGTAATTTTATAGATTCTGTTTCATCTATAAAATATAAAATAATTGTGTATTGATTATCATTTGATTTTTTTGAATTTACAAATCTACCATATATTTTATATATTCTATTTCCTATTTCTAGCTGATTTATTATTACTGATTTGTCATTCTGGTCTTTCTTATTTTTTATTTCTTCTTTTATATCATATAATAAGTCATTTAGATAATTTTGAATGTCTATATTTGCAAATTCGGATACAAATTTTGAACTTCTCCAAATTACTTTTCCTGTTGTTTCTAATATAACAAGTGGAAATGGAGAATTTATTAAACTTGTTTTTGCAGCAGAATCTACTGTTATTGTCAAGTCTTGTAGAGATTCTGACAATTCATTTCTTCTTTTATTGTTTGCAAACATAGCATATAAGACTATTAAAATATATAGTAATATTGATGGCATTATCCACCTAGTATCTTGTATACATATTGCAATTAGTAATACCAATATTATTACTAAATATATTTTTGTTCTTGATAAGAATTTATCAAAAAAATTTCTTGCATTATTCTGCATATATTCTCTCCTTTACTTATTCTACTATATTTTACCTAGAAATATATGTTTTGTCAAGTTGCAATTTATAGGGTATTTTTTCCATTTATCTAGTATTTTCTAACGTTTTAATTATATAAAAAATACTATTCGAATTTGCACAAAATGTAAATTATATGCATAGTGCTTGAAAGTATTGATATTACTGAGTTTTACAATTTCAAGGAGGATGGTTATGAATGGTCAAAAAAAGCATTTTAATTTTAAAAATGATTCTGGTTCGGTAACACTTTTTGTGTTAATTGCTATGATTTTTTTCTTGATTGTGTGCTTTTTTATTTATATTAATAGTAATAATAAAAAAGTTAGTCAGATGAAGGAATTAGAACAGTTGAAGAAGAATTATGAGTCCACTGCTGAAGAGATTGAAAGTAAGTATGAAAGCATCACTGGTGACACTACTACTAATGTGGATTTAACCAATTTTGTTACTGGAGAAGATGTAAGTCATACTCATGTATATGAAAAAAAATATGATGATACAAGCCATTGGGAAGAGTGCTTTATATGTGGCAATGTTCAGAATAAACAGGAACATCATAAAACTGTATCTGGAACAGGAAGTTGTGGAACTTATTTAGTAGAATACTGTACAGATGGATGTGGATATTCGGTTTCTACATATGTATATCATGAAGTGGAATTGTATGATTCAGATGTTGTATATGATGAAAGTGGAGGAAATACCAATAAAAATACATATTATCATAGGTTAGGTAAATGCAAAAATTGTGGTAGCACTACTATTCCAAAGACAGAAGATAAAAATGGACAAGGAAGTACACAACAATGTATTGACGAAGATGGAAAAGCAATAACTTGTAGTAATAGAAAAAAATGTGTTGTTTGTGGTTATGATTGGTCTAAACTTGAAAGAATATCTCATCAGGTTTATAGTACTCAACCTAATGAGGAAGATGGAAAAACATTTTCTTGTGTTTATTGTGGAAAAGAAGTCTATAGAATTCTATATTCTAATGCAGAACAAGATAAGGATAATAATTTGCATTGGACAATAAGTGGAATATATCAACTAGTTGGAGACATAAAATGGTGTATAACAGAAAATTTGAATACATGGTCACCAGTTTTGGATTCTGGAGCTTTCGAAAGTTTAGAATATGCAAATGTACATGATTTACCGAAAGAATATTACAATAATCCTCAATATGGAACAGAAGGTATCACATCAGGTCTATATTTAGTTCAATTTGAAGCATATATAAAAAATGGTTATCAAGGAACACCGGTAGTAAGAATGAATTCAGATAATTGTTTTAGATATGTAAATGGTAATGAAAACGAATATGGAAAAACATATGCTTTAAATTTTATAATCAGTCCTGACACCCAAGCACCTACAATTGATAATATCCAAATTAATAAAACTGAAATAATAAATGGATTTAGCAAAAAAGCAACTATTACAGTTGATTGTTCTGATTCATATAGTGATGTCGTAGATATCGCTCTATATGATACACAAGGAAATTGTTTAGTAGATTATGGAACAGCAACTAACAATGGTAATAAAACCTTTACGAGAACATTTGATATAGTTGCAGAAGCTACTTCATCCCAAACATTAGTAGTAAAAGCCAAAGATAGATATAATAATGAATCTACTAAAAATATTGAAATACAAAGCCTAGATGCTAAGGCTCCAACTTTAATTACTGACGAAGACTATACTGCAGAGTGGAGTAAGAATAAAAAAATAACATTTAAAGCAACAGATTCAGGTGTAGGTGAAGTTCAAATAGCATTTAATAATGTTGATGATTATCAGTTAGCAGAAAAAGATGGAAATGTTTATACAAGAACATACAATTTTTATGGTGATATATATGACAAGGTAACAGCAGCAATATATTTAAAAGATGCTTTAGGAAATGAACAAATGGTAAAAGTAGATATAGGAAAACTAGATAATACAGCTCCAACAATAACAAAATCTGAATTAGTAGGAAATAAAGTTATTTTAGAAGCAAATGATATGCACGAAACTTTAGGAGAAGGTTCTGGAGTTGCAGGATATAGATATGTTACAAGTTCAAGAGATATGAATAAAAGAATTATGTCAGGTGAAGGAACTTTTACAGAAACAAGTGAAATAGATATATCAAATATGAATGATGTAAAATATTTATATATTGCACCTGTAGATAAAGTTGGAAATATTGGACAGACTGTGAAAATTGAATTACCAACATAAAAATTATTATAAAAAAATAATTTTAATCAAAATAGAGAATATATAAATTAATATATTCTCTATTTTGATTGATGTTATTTTTAATTTGTAATTTATTTTGCTACAATTCCAATTATTATAAAATTTAATTTTCAGGAGACTTTACTATAAATGCCTCACTTACTGTCTCACTTATATTTCCTACTCCATCTGTTGAAATAATCCATAAATAATATGTTCCTTGTGGTAGCATTTTTCTTATTTTAATTGGACTTGTTAATATGCCATCTACATTTATATATTCATTAGGTTGTTCATTTTTAGAGTTACTCCAACCATACTTTAACTCTGATATTCCACTCATATTATCACTTGCTGTTATTATTGTAGATACCTCTACTTCTTTTTGCAAATATTTTTCTACAACAATTGTTTCTACTTTTCCTGTTTCAATTTGTTCTGATTTACTTGATATTTGTGCCATTGCATTATTGATATATATGTCTTTGGATTTATTTCCGTTTGTTTTTATTATTATTTCTATCTCTATTCGTTCTTTTCCTGATATTTCTCCTTTTACTGCTATTCCTTTTACTTCTTCATTTATTTCTGAGCCTATGACTCTTTGCACCCAGATATTCGATATTCCTATATTTGTATCTTTTGCTGTTATTGTTTTTACTTCATCTGAATTTGTTGTATATAGATTCATGTTACTTGTTGTTTGCCCATTTCCATTTAGATTTGATTTTATATTAATATTTTTTACTGTGTAGTTTCCAGAAAATCTACTGCCTCTTTTATCTCCTGTATAGGGTAGGATATCTAGTAATTGGAATTCAGAGATTATATTTTCTGTTCTATTTTCATATACTATTGTGTATTTTAGTTCATTGTTATTTTCTAATACATTTTTATCTACTTCTGCATATAATCTATGACTTGTTAAATTTATTACATTTATTGTCACTGTCGATGTTCTGAAATTTATTTCACTATTACCTATTTTTGTTGCATTATAATCATCCGTATCTTCCGAAATTACAAATTTTGCTGTATATTGAGTGCCATTTGCAGATTCGTTAAGTATTTGAGTTTCAAAAGTTATAGGATTTATATTTTCACCTGCTTTACAATTATAAATTCTCCAAATTAATATTTGATTACCTGATAAATCTGTTGTAATTTCAGGTTCGCCATATTCACATGATCTTTCTATATATGATAAACCTTTAGGTAATGTTATCTTAGCCTTAAGTGTTACTCCACTTATTTGAACAGATAAATTTTTGTTCTTATCTAAATTAGGACTTATCTGATATTTTACTTTATTTTCATTTTTTCCTAAATCATAATTTAGTTTTTCTTTATTATTTTCATCTAATACAGCTATATTGCCATGTAAATTTGCACCTACTACTAAAATAGTATTTCCATATGTAAAACCACCTAAATTAGTTCCTTCTATAATGTTTCCTTCACTATCATATTCTGTTTTTACATAATTCGGATTACCTGATTCCCATAGAGGTGTAGGATACTTATTTTCTGGATGTAAAATTGAATATATATTTCTATCAAGTTGTTCAGCCCATACTTTTGTACTTTGGGTCATTCCATAAGTTTGACCTATTTTTGCAGTTGATTTTATTTTCAAAGGAAATCTTAAATGATGTCCAGTACTACCAATAGCTCTACATATATATCCACTAACGTTTTCAAAGTATATACCTACACATAATTTGTTTTCAGGTATATCTTCTATATTATCATAAATATCTACATCTTCTATATTTGTATTATTCATCTCTGTTTGACTTGACCAATTTGTTCCATCTTTTTTCGTAACATACCATACTCTAAAAACTGGATTTCCTGGTATATTAGGTGCATCGAATTCATATTTATCACCATTATCGTTATATACAGGTTCAAAACCATCTGCATCAAATTTAAAAAAACGATTAAAAGTATATAAGTCATCATCATTACTTGATCCAGTTATCAATTTACTTGAAATATATATAGTCCCGTTTGCTGTGGCTTTTCCATCACCTACACTATAATAACTTTCTAGTAATGTTTTTTTATCATTTTCTAGAGGTATTATTTGTTGAGCCAAGTATCCTTTACTATATTGCAAATGTGAAATTTTGATGGTATCATCATCCGAAAATATTTGACTAGAAATTTTATCGCCTGAAAGTGTAGTCATTTTTAAATTGCTATCTGATACTGTAAAGAAGTATTTTCTATTGCTTGTTGTACTATATGAGTCTTCAGGTACAAAAATTTGTAAATATGATACATTAAACACACCAATATTTTCATTATAAATTTTATCTCTTCCTGAATCAATAGCTCCATTATAATTAGCTTCATAATGCGGAAATTTACCATTAAAATTATAATTTTTTATAGTTATATGTAATATATTATTTTCCTGTATAATTTGAACCTCACCAGAATCATAAGTTGAAAAACGATCTTCTACATAAATTCCTAAAGGAAGTCTCAAATTGTATAAGTGATAATTATTCGAAAATTTAAACATTTCTCTATCTGCAATATATCCTTTAGTATTATGTGTCCAGTCATTCAATCTATAATTCCACAAAATTGGAGTACATTCATTTGTAATATCTTCTAATTCACTCGAATTTGCTTTTGTTCTTTCTAGTTTTAAATTTATATCAAAGGTTATATCTCCTTTTGGATATTCAATTCCTTTTAATCCCTTTTCTACATTTTCATTATATAATTGTATTATAAAATTATATCCATACATTCTTCCTGAAACGTTTCCCTGACCATAATCTACGGATGTTCTGAACGCTAGATTTGAATTTTTTTCTAATTGAACATTATATTTTCCAATAGCACTAACTAATATTTTTTCACCACTAATAGTTTTTCTATCACTTGCACTATTTCCTTCTAATCCAAATATAAAAGTTGGTATTATTTCCGTCTTATTTCCTGCTCCATATATATCTAAAACAAAAGATAATGTTTGTTTACCAGGTATAGTAATCTCTTCTTCTGACATATCATAGTATCCTGTTAAAGTTATTCCATCTTCACTAACACTTCCAACTTCTAGCCATTCCATTCCTTCTAGTTTCCATTCTACTACATTTTTACAAGCTTCTGGTAATGTGACTTCTACATTTATTCGTCCACCTTTTAAATTACTTGATGTTGCACCACTTTTTAATCCCATTGTTAAATCTATTGTCCATTCAATCTGATCAAAAGATCTAACTATATTGTTATTTTCTGAACTGTCATTTCCTGGATTGTCATCTGCATCAAATGGTGCTGTTCCAGTTTTTGTTCCTATTATCTGTGCAGATGTTATTATTCCTTGTTCTCCAATTTCAGAAATTTTATTATTTTTCATTTCTTCTGTTCCTATCATACTTTTTTCGGAATTACCTATTTGATTTATTTTTGTTGCAAGCACTACCGCACCTATAATCATAATAAAAACAATTAATAAAATTATTAACTTCTTTTTTATTTTTCTTCCTTCTTTTTTCATTATGACCTCCTTACTTTTAATTTCCTGTTCTCTAAATTTCTATATAGGTTAATTCATATTCACCACCATCAGGATTTGCATTTATTTCTGGACCAATGTTATCTATGTTTGTAATTTCCTCTGTTATATAAACTTTATTTCCAACTGTATCTGTTGCCTCTGCATATATAAATCCATTTTCTGGTACATCTATTTGTGCATTATTATTTGTTAATGTCGCATTTTTCATATTATTTCTAGCTAATGTTTCAGTTTTTCCATATCCTATTTTGTGATTCTTAGACAAAATAGAATCAAAAATTAAATTAACTTTTAATGGTCCTTTTGTTACTGAATGATTATAGGCTACTTGTATTTTTCCTTCTTTTATACTAAAAGCTTGGCTCATTCCGATCTTTTCATTACCTTTATTATCAATTACTTTTACCCAAAAATAATATTGTCCAATTTTACAATCATCTTTTTCAATCATTTGACCATTAGACATAGTATCTGTCCAATTTGTTGGCTCTTCCGTAGAATTCGTCCATTGATAATATATTTTTTCTATATTGTCATTTTCTTTTTTAGATGTTGCATTTACTTTTATTGAAATTTTTGCTTGGCCATTTGTTGGCATAACATATTCTCCACCATTTGGAGAGAATTCTATTATTATCTCATTACTAACTATATCCTCATACTTATCATCAATCTCATCAATGCTAGACTCATAATTCTTCTTCAACTGTTCTAATTCCTTCATCTGACTAACTTTTTTATTATTACTATTAGTATAAATAAAAAAGCAAACAATCAAGAAAAAAATCATAGCAATTAACACAAAAAGTGTTACCGAACCGGAATCATTTTTAAAATTAAAATGCTTTTTTTGACTATTCATAACCATCCTCCTTAAAACTGTAAAACTCAGTAATATCAATACTTTCAAGCACTATGCA
>CAJFQT010000015.1 GCA_904419095.1 uncultured Clostridia bacterium
TTTTATATGGTACTTTTTTTCCTGTTGCTTGTTCAAAGGCTTTTACCATATCTAATACACTATATCCTTTTCCTGTTCCTAGATTATAAATATATAAACCTTTTTGTTCTTTGTCTAATTTTTCTAAAGCTTTTACATGTCCTTTTGCTAAATCTACTACATGTATATAATCTCTTACTCCTGTTCCATCTGGTGTTGGATAGTCATTTCCAAATACAGATAATTCTTTAAGTTGCCCTGAAGCTACTCTTACTATGTATGGCATTAAATTATTTGGAATTCCCTGTGGTTCTTCTCCAATTAGTCCACTTTCGTGTGCTCCTACAGGATTAAAATATCTTAATATACATATGTCCCAAGAGTCATCTGATTTATATAAGTCTTTTAAAATTTGTTCTATAAATAATTTAGTTGTTCCATAAGGATTTGTAGTTCCTCCTGTTTTACATTCTTCTGTTATTGGAATTGTTTCTGGATCACCATATACTGTTGCTGATGAACTAAATATGAATTTTTTTACATTATATTTTTTCATTGTTTCAAGTAATACTAATGCTCCTGAAATATTATTTGTATAATATTCAAGTGGTTTTTTTACTGATTCTCCTACTGCTTTATATCCTGCAAAGTTTAATACCGCTTCTATCTCATTTTCTTTAAACACTTTTTCCAATTTTTCTTTGTCTAAATAATCTACTTCATAAAATTTAAAATCTTTTCCTGTTATCTTTTTTATTGAATCTAAGACTTCTGGTTTGCTATTTGAAAAATTATCTAAAATAATTATTTCTTTTCCTGCATTTAACAACTCTACTGCTGTATGACTTCCTATAAAACCTGCTCCTCCTGGTAATAATATTGCCATAATAATTTCTCCTTTCTCTTTATCTTTTATTATATATTCATAAATAACAGTGATAAATATAATCAATGTGATTTATTATCGTATCTTTTAAAAAATTAAATTAAATAACTATAATTAGTTATATTTTCACAATTTCCATTCCATTTTTTGTGTCTTTTATACTATAACCTAGTTTATTTATTTGGTCTCTTAATTCATCTGATTTTGCCCAATTCTTTTCTTCTCTTGCTTTTTTTCTATCTTCTACTAGTTGCATTATATTTTCTGGAATATCTTCCTGTTTTTCTATTTTATCTATTTTTATTCCTAAAACACTATCGAATTTTTTTAGCAATTTAGCTATTTCTTCATTTTTCTTTTCGTATTTCACAGCCTCCCAAACATAGCTCATTGCAAGTGGCATATTCATATCATCATTTATAGCTTTATGGAATAATTCTTCTATATTCTTTAGATTTTCAATATCTTTGTCATCTATCTTATCACTTCCTTTTAAATGATTTTGATAACCATTTCTTAATCTTTCTAGTGATTTTGATGTTGCTTCTATTGCTTCCCATGTAAAATTCAATTTGTTTCTATAACTTGACGTATAACAAAATAATTTATATACAAGTGGGTCATATCCTTTTTCTTTTATATCTCTTATAAGGTAGACATTTCCTAAACTTTTTGACATTTTTCCACCATTTATTAGTAAATATTCTCCATGTATCCAATAGTTTGCAGGTATTTTACCACAGATTCCTTTGCTTTGTGCTATTTCATTTTCATGGTGTGTTGGTATTAAATCTATTCCTCCTGTATGTATATCAAATTTTTCTCCTAGATGCTTTCTTGACATTGCCGAACATTCTATGTGCCAGCCTGGATAACTTGGTCCCCAAGGGCTATCCCATTTCATTATGTGATTTTCTGGTGCTTTTATCCATAATGCAAAATCATATGGGTTTTTCTTTTCTTTGTCTTCATCAATTCTAACTGCTGTTTTTTGGTCTTCAAGATTTACATTTGATAAAACTGGATATTTATCTAATTTTGAAACATCGAAATATATTGCTGTTGATGTCTCATATGCATATCCCTTCTCTACAAGTTCTTTAACATATTCTAGCATTTCTGGAATATAATCAGTTGCTTTACATATTACTTCTGGCATCTCTATGTTTAAATCTTTTAAATCTTGAAAAAACAATTTTGTATAATGTTCTGCAATTTCTTGAGGAGTTTTGTGCTCTTCTCTTGCTGATTTTACCATTTTGTCTTCTCCCTCATCTCCATCAGAAACTAAATGTCCTACATCTGTTATATTCATAACTTGTTTTACTTTATATCCATTATATTCCAATACTCTTCTCAAGACATCTTGAAATATATTTGTCCTCGCATTTCCGATTGTTGCGTCTTTATATACTGTTGGTCCACAAGAATATATCTTTACTTCTCCTTCTTTTAAAGGAATAAACTTTTCCTTGCTTTTTGATAACGTATTTGTAAAATATATATCCAAAGTATCTCCCTCCTATCTTAATATATAATCTTTTTTCATGCTAAATAAAGCACATATTTTAACCTATTCAAAATCTTATTAGAATAAAAGGAGATAATACATCTTATCTCCTAAATTATTCTAATAAATTTGTCTTACTTACTATTCTGTAGTATTTACTCCTGTTGATGTATTTCCCGATGTATTTGTATTAGTATTTCCTCCAGAAGTATCATTATTATTTGATGTATTTCCTCCTGTATTAGTGTTTCCATTTGTATTTGTATTATTATTAGTATTTCCACCAGAAGTATTATTTCCCGTAGTGTTCCCCCCACTTGTAGAATTACCTGTTGAGTTAGTAGTATTTTCTGTAGGTTTTGGCTCTTCTGTAGGTTTTGTATGAATTGTACAGGTTTCTGTTACTTTAGCACTTCCAATTCCTGATGACTTATTTATTGGTTTCCATAAACCTAGTTCTTCTTTTGGAACAACTCCTCCATAACTTTGATTTTTTGTTGATGGACAATATTGTGTAGCCAATTTTCCAGATTCAGTACATATTTTTTGAACCCCATGTCCTTCACAAGTCTCTGGTAAATTATCTGGTGTAAATGTTTCTGTATAAGTATTTGTACAACTTGATGTTGCAATACATCCTGTTGTTCTACATATTGTTTTTTCTACTAAACCTGTTGGTTTATTAAAGTTTGCATTTGGTAAATTAGTATGAATATCTTGCATTATTCTTGACCAAATTAATCCTGCTGGATTTGTTCCTGACCATCTTACTTCTTCATTATTATCATATCCAAACCAACATGCAGCCGCATAATAAGGTGTCATTCCTGCAAGCCATCTATCACAGTTATCATCTGTAGTTCCAGTTTTAGCACATGTTTCCATTCCTTTTATTGCACAATATGTCGCTGTACCATTTGAAGCTGTAACAGGTTGCTCGGTTATAACTCTTGTTAGATATGCATTCTGTTCAGAAATTACTCTTTCTGTTTTTTGATTTGGTGTTAATACAACATTTCCGCTTGAGTCTGTAACTTTTGTATAGAATGTTGGTTCAATATATACTCCATCATTTGCGATAGTTGCATATGCTGCTGCCATTTCAAGTGGGCTTATACCGTCTGTTATTCCTCCAATTGCTAATGATAAAACACTATCGTTCAATCCTTGTTTATCTTTTTCTGGATCTTCACCTTCTTTAACTAATGAACTTACTCCCATTTTTCTTAAATAATCTATTGATGTGTTTGGTGTTAATTCTCTCATTATTTTTACAGCTGGTATATTTTTAGATAATGCTATGAATTCTTTAATATTCATTGTTCTATTTGTTTCTTTACCATATTCATCTCTAGGCTTATATCCATTAAAATCTGTCCATACATCATCATATACTGTTGCTGGTGTTATAACTTTTTCTTCTAGTCCTGGTGCTATATCAGCAATTGGTTTAATTGCTGAACCTGGTTGCCTTACCATTTGTGTTGCTCTGTTCCATCCTGTAGCACTTTGGTCTGCATTTAGTTCTCCTCCTACTGCTACTACTTCACCAGTTTTATAATCTATTATTGCCATTCCTGCCTGTGTATGATCATTCTTTAGTGTTCCATCTTCTTTCTTATCTCTACCTTTTACTTGATAATCTGCTTTTGCAAATTCTTGCTCTACTCTTGCTTGTATTGAAGTATCTTGAGTTGAATATATTGTTAACCCACTACTATATACATATTTTTCAGCAAATTCTCTTGAAACTCCTTTTTCTTCCATAACTTGTTCTACAACTTGATTTACTGCTGCAGATGTATGATATGAATATGACCCTCCTGTCGCTACATTTCCTTGAGTAAATGTTAATCCCGCTTCTACTTCTGCTACTGCTTGACTATATTCATCTTCATTTGTTATATATCCTTGGTCTTTCATTTCAGATAGAACTGTTAATGTTTTCTTTCTTATTGACTCTTTCAATTCTTCTTGATCTTTTGTCTCATCATAAGGATTATAAGAATTTGGTGAACTATTTATACCTGCCAAAAATGCACATTGTGCTAAACTTAAATCCTTTGCACTTTTTCCAAAATAATATTGAGCTCCAAGTTCTACGCCATGTAAATTATCTCCACCTACAAATAATATATTTAAATATAACTCTAGTATTTGATCTTTAGAAATCATTCTTTCTACTTGATATGCTTTAGCCCATTCTCTAACTTTACGCATTATACCTGCTAATCCAGATGTTTCATTATCTTGAGTAATATTCTTTACTAACTGTTGAGTTATTGTACTACCTCCATATGAAGAACTTCCTCTAAATATTGTATTAAATATAGCTCCTGCTGTTCTCCATATATCTACACCACTGTGTTCATAAAATCTTTTATCTTCTATTGCTATGTATGCTTTTGGCAAATATGGTGACATCTCATCTAAAGTTATTATCTTCCTTTTCTCGTCACTACTTAAATTTGCTATTACCTCTCCATTTTTATCTACAACTACAGAATTGGCTATTCCTATAATTAAATCATCTTTACTAATTTTAAAATCATCACCAAATAGTCCAAAGAATATTGCTGCAATAATTCCTGCTCCAACTACACATAATAATAAAACTAAAACTATAATAATTTTTATTACTATTGATAATTTAGGATGTTTATCTGACCATTTAGTTTTTTTCTTCTTAGCATTTGTATTTGCTCTTTCATTTTGTGTATTATTTTTTCTTAATGCTTTCGGTACTCTATCTTCATCATCAACTTTATTTTTATTAGTAGTTTTTCTATTTCTAGAATTTGTTTTCTTTGTTGGTGTACGTTTACTATTTTTACGATTTCTACTATTATCTGGCATTTTTCTACCTCCTTGCCAATTTTATTTGACAAAGTTATTATATTATATTTAAAGCAAAAAATAAAGTCTTTTTTTGATATTTCTTCTTAATATAGTCTCATATCTTACACTTTTACTTTAAATTGTATAAATTCTTAAAATTTACTTAATTTTTTAATATATTCCATTTTGCAAATATAAATTTTTCAAGCTTACTTTATCTTTTTGTATTTTCTCTCTTACATATCTATATGGTTGTTCATAATAAAATTTTGATTCATAAATTACTTTCTTATCAAATTTTTCAAATTCTTGATGATATTCTTCTTCATCTTGTAATTTTATTTCGTAATCTTTAATTATTTTTCCCTCAAACCTCTTTTTATTTATTTTAACATTATTTGGAATACTCAATATTATAGCTTTTTCATTTATATTATATTTATTAAGTAATTCTTTAGGAAAATCCATATTTATTATCAGTTTTGCTCTAGATAATCCCTTTTTCTTATTGTTCATAACTGTTATATATATACCAAATTCTTCATAAATTTTCTCTTCTATTTTTTTAAATTTATCTATATGGTTAGTAATTATAGTAATTAATTTAAACTCTTTTGCAAATTGCTTTATATTTTCTATAACTACATCTGTAACATCATTTACTAAAAAAAATATATTTATTTCTTCTTTTTTCCAATTTTCTTTTTTTAATATGTAATCTACCATTTCTGGTATAATCATTTTATATAACCATTTCCCCGTAACATTTATATAATTTTGCTGTTCTAAAATATTTATAAATTTTTCATAATTTGCTAATTTTTTACTTAAAACAATTTTTTTACTATGGCTTCTATTTAAAATTTTTATTGTTTTATTAGCTAATTTTTCTTGTTTCTTTAATGTTAAATTTTCTTGCCTAAGTGGCACTATAATTTTATTTCTTTCTACCTTTACTAAATCAAATAATCTCTCCATAGTATTAGGCTTGTCATTTTCTTGTATATAAAACATATTAACACCTCACTTATTTAACTATATGCTAATATGTTTGTTAATATTATAAAATATATTAATGATACCTATAAAACATCTATCATACATGAACTATATATGATTACACATACTTTTTATAGATATCATTTTAATCCTAATAATAATTTTATTACAAAACTATCTCTCTTTTTAGTCTTTCATTTTTTATACTACCTATACCAATAAAATCAGTATTGCAATATATTTTATAAATTCCATCAGATTTAAATTCAGATATTTTTACACCATTTAAAAATAAATTTAAACTTTTTTGATTTAACTCAATTTTTCCCACATTTTCGAACAGTTCTTCTATTGTAATTATTTTTTCTTCTAACTTTTCTTTCGGATTATTTGCATAAATTAAGTCATCAATACTAATACTATCTTGAATAGAAAACTTTCCGACTTTTATTCTTACTAAATTATTCATATATCCAATTGTACCCAGTTTGCTTGCAATGTCCTCACATAAACTTCTTATATATGTTCCTTTACTACATTCCACAGTAAAATTTATAGTTTTTTGCTCTATATTAATATTATTTAATTTCATACTATAAATTGTTATTTCTCTAGGTTTTATCTCTACCTCTTGACCTTTTCTTGCATATTCATATAATTTTTTTCCATTTACTTTAATTGCAGAATAAATTGGCGGTACCTGTTCTTGCTTCCCAACCATAGAAAGTAATACCTTTTCGACATACTCTTTTTTTAAAATCTCTTCTGATACATTTTCTTCTTGTAATATATTTCCTTCACCATCAGCTGTTTCTGTTTTAATACCTAACTTCAATTCTACTTGATATGTTTTGTCATGATTTGTTAAATATGCAGAACACTTTGTTGCTTTTCCTATCAATATAGGCAAAACACCTTGTGCCAAAGGATCTAAAGTTCCGGTATGTCCTACTTTTTCACCCAATATTTTTTTTATTTTATATACTATATCATGTGATGTATAATTTTTCGGTTTATTTATTATTATTACTCCATCCATTTTATCACCCTATATGATTTTTGTATAAAATACCATATAATTTCAGATATGTCAAAACATTTATAGACACGGAAAATTTTAACAATAAAAAAATTGTTATAATTTCTCCACTCTCATTGACAAAATATGATATAATATAAAAAAACAAATAGGAGGAAACAATAAAATGGTTGAACTACTTTCACCAGTCGGTGACTTCAATTGTTTGAAAGCTGCCGTTCAAAATGGAGCAGACAGTGTATATTTTGGTTCAAGCACCTTTAGTGCAAGAGCATTTGCAACCAATTTTAGTCAAGATAATTTAAAAAAGGCAATTGAATATGCAAAAATAAGAGGCGTAAAAACACATCTAACATTAAACACACTAATAAAAGATACTGAATTCGATGAAGCTTTTAATCTTGCAAAAAAAGCTTACGAACTAGGTATAGATGCAATAATTGTACAAGATTTAGGGTTAGCAATGGCTTTAATACGAAATTTTCCAGATTTACCAATACATGCAAGCACCCAAATGACAGTTCATAATTTAAACGGTGCTTTAAAACTACAAGAATTAGGATTTAAAAGAGTCGTACTAGCAAGAGAACTTTCTATAAACGATATAGATTATATTTGCAAGAATACAAATATTGAAATAGAAACCTTTATACATGGTGCATTATGTATTTCTTATTCTGGGCAATGTCTTTTTTCAAGTATGCTTGGTGGACGTTCTGGAAATCGAGGAAAATGTGCAGGTCCTTGTAGACTACCTTTTTCATTATATGAAGAAGACAAAGTAATCGATTCCGGCTTTCTATTAAATACACGTGACCTATGTGGAATTGATTATATTCCTGATTTAATTGACTCTGGTGTAAAATGTTTTAAAATAGAAGGACGTATGAAAAGTCCTGAATATGTTGCAACAGTAACTAAAATATATAGAAAATATATTGATTTAGCATTATCAAAGAAAGAAAATTACACAATAGATGAAAAAGACAGAAAAGAACTTCTTCAAGTATTCAATAGAGGAATGTCATCTCCTGGTCATCTTAGCAAAAACGGAAATCATTCTCTAGTTTTCAAAGAAAAACCAAATAATATGGGATTATTTTTAGGAAAAATAGAAAAATATTTACCAAAAAAAGGCTATATCACAATCAAATTAAATGAAAAAATATCAATCGGAGATACTATTTCTTTAGAAAATGAAATCACATCATACACTATTTCAGAATTGATGAACACAAATTTCGAAAATATAACTGAAACACAAATCGGTCAAACTGTCATAATAGGTAGAATAAAAGGAAATATAAATCTCGGAAGTAAAGTTTATAAAATGTCTTCAAAAAAATTAAACGAAATGGCACGTGAAAGTTTTTCAAAAGAATATAAAAAAATAGGATTTAATTGCAATATTAGCATAAAATTAAACAAACCTATAGAAGTTAGCGTTTCATCTGCTAATAACCTAATTTTATACAAAAACTTAAAGTTAAACTATACATCTTCATTTATCCCTACAACTGCTATTAATAGACCATTAGATAAAGAAACCGTCATCAATCAGTTTAATAAAACAAATGATTATCCATTTTATTTTAAAAACATAAAAATTGATATGGATGATAATATATTCATCCCAAAATTAAGTATATTAAATGAAATTAGAAGAACTATATTAGAAGAAATAGAAAAATTTGCAAAAAAAGAAATAAAACGTACATATGAAAAAAATCCAGAAATGCTAAATAATTCCATAAACAATCCTAATAATTTCACTACACCTAACACCATAAAAAACACAAATACTGCTATTGAAATATCGGTATTACTTAATAACTTAAACCTAAATTTTGACTATTCTAGACTAAAAGATTTTAATAATGTATACATACCATTAAAATTCTTTTCAAATAAAAAATATGAAAACATACTAAAAACATTAAGTGACAAATTCTCATTATATATTTATATGCCAACAATCATACAATCAAACTATAAAAATATTTTATTGGCTAACAGCGAAACAGCAATAGAAAAATTTAAAATTAAAGGATTTATAATTTCAAATATATGTAATCTAAAACTTTTAGAGGAAATCATAAATAAAAATCCAAAACTTGAAATTATTACAAACTACACATTTAATGTTTTTAACGCAAACACTATAAACGAGCTAAGAAAAATGCAAGTATCAAGATTCACTATTTCACCTGAACTAGACAAAAACACAATAAACAAACTATGTGAATCACATATCCTAGAAAATGAATTAATTGTTTATGGAAAGACACCATTACTAAATATGAACTATTGCTTACTTGGAAAGACAGATAAATGTTACCCAACTTGTACTATGAAATGCAAAAATGGACATACATTTAAATTAAAAGATAGATACAATTTAGACTTTACAGTCTTACCAGACAATATCCAAACAGTAACAACAATATATAATAGCAAAATAATTTCCATTCCAATAAAAAAATTTAATATAAATGTTGCTAGAATAGATATACTAAATGAAAAAATAGAAACAATTAATAAAATTGTATCAGATGTGAAAAATAATAAAAAGTTCGAAGGAAAAAACTTTACAAATGGAAATCTTAATAGAGAAATTTAATTAATGCAATTAATTATATATTTGAAAAGACTATGAAATATAAAACTTGGATTTTTTCAATCTATGTAGAAAAAATCCAAGTTTTATATTGTATTATAATAAATAGTTTCACTTTGAATCCATATAGTCTTCAAGTTGATTTTATTCTGATGTCTTTCCAAGTCTATTCTATTTGCTTACTACTCAATTCAATTATCAAGTCCATATTATCATCTTTTGCAGCTTTATTTTTCCTAATCTTACCACACTTTTTACATCGATAAATAATAACATAACCTTTTGAACCACTTATTTCCAAACTAACAGGAACTAAATCACCATGACACTCTTCTGCCCTATCTCCTGGATTAATATCTACATGCTTAGAATGCAAACAAAATGGACAATGATCCCTACAAGAATAACCAAGTTTAGGCACTTTTTTACCACAATTTTCACATATAAATTCTTCATCAATTTCTGTAAATTTCTTATTTTCAATCATCTTTCATTACCTACTACTATATAATATTTTTTTAACTAATTAACATCAAAAGCTCCTCCACCCAAAAATTCTTTTAAAAGAGAATTCTTTGGAACATAATCATTTGGAATCTCTTTAAAATATTTTAGCATATTAATTAATCTTTGAGCTTCTGCATATTCTGCATCTTTATTTGTAATTTCTTCTAATAAAGGCATTACTACTGGCTTTAATGCACATAATTCATATATCAAAGAAGTATTAAAAATAAAATTTGCACCTTCTTGGAAAGGAAATATATTCTTCTCCTCCCCCTCATTTACCTTATCCCAAGTTGAGATTGTGTGTTTTGCATCATATCCTCTAAATTGATTATCTCTAACAATTCTTCTTATAAGTCTTGTATCAGTTGTAGAAATTCTATTAAATCTATCTAAATTGAGTACAGTCAATGCACTTATATACACTTTATATTTTTGCTCAGCTGGAATTTTGCTTGTTAATCTATCATTTAAACAATGTATTCCTTCAATTACTAATATCTCATCTTCTTTTAACCTTGTTTTCTTACCATTAAATCTTTTTGTTCCTTGTAAAAAATCGAACTCTGGCATTACTATTTCTTCACCATTTAACAATTTAGTTAAATGATCGTTAAATAATTCTAAATCAATAGCTTCTATACATTCAAAATCATACTCTCCATTTTCATCTCGAGGCGTATCTGCTCTTTCAACAAAATAATTATCAACAGATATTGTAACTGGTTTTAATTTATTTAACCTAAGTTGTATACCTAATCTTTGAGCAAAAGTGGTCTTCCCTGAAGAAGAAGGTCCTGCTATCAAAACCATTTTTATATTTTTATTTTTTGCAATATTATCTGCAATATTTGCAATTTTCTTTTCATGTAATGCTTCTGCAAGTAATATTACTTCTTGAATTCTATCTTCTTGTATTGCTTCGTTTAGTTTATAAACTCTATCAACATTTAATATTCTATGAATATCTTCATATTCATCAATGGCCCAAGATAATTTTTTATTTTTTATAAACTTAGCTATATGATTTGGATTTTTATGACTTGGATATCTTATTATAAAACCATCATTGTATTTGCTTAGTTCAAACTTATTAATACAACCTGTTCTATTTGCAAGTGTTCCATAACAATAATTAAAATAATTTTCACAATAATACATATATATCTTTTCATTATTTTCTAAGTCTAATTGTAATCTACCTTTTGAAGTATCATTTATTGCAAAAAAATCTTGTGCTTCTTTTTTATTCATTACTACTTGTTCTATAGGTAAATTTTTTTCTACTATTTTTTGCATTTCCTTTTGTAAATTTTCAACCATTTCTTGTGATACTTCTTCATTATCTTGTGTATCATAAAACATTGAATTTGATAATTGATAATCTACTATTAATTTTTTATTTGGATAAAGCTTTTCAAAGGCTTTTCCTAATATATATGTCAAAGTCCTTGTATATACTTTCATGCCCTCTTTTGATGATATATCTATAAGTTCTAACAGTCCATCTTCTTCTATTTCATATTCTAGATTTACATACTCATTGTTAAATGTAGCAGCTACAACAGTATATTTATTATTTTCTATTTCATCTTTAAAAATCTCTGAAATTTTTGCCTTTCCTTCGAATTCTATTATTTTATCTTTAAATTGTATTTTCATATTTTTCCTCCTTTTGTACCATATAATTTTATTAAAAAATATTAAATAAGTCAAGCTTGTATCCATCCATATTTTACCAAAGAGTAATTGTCATTTATTACAATACTTTTATAATTAAAGTATATTTTTTTAAAAAATGTATATAATTAAACTAATAATATTTTATAAAGGAAGAGGTTGAATATTATGGAATTAAAAAGAGTCCATCAAATTTTAGATAATAAAGAAAAGTGTGATATTTACTATGACGAAAGACCTGTATGGATACAAGAACTTTCAAGTCATGTAGCAAAAGTAGGATTTATCGATAATTTTGAAGAAAAAGATGTTTATATAGAAGATCTATATGAAAAAAATTTATTTAATAAATAATCTAATATAAAATTTTTTATATTAGATTATTTTATCTTCCTGAGTCAAATTTATTTTCACCATTTTCTCTTTCAAGTATTCCTATTATTTCCATAATCTCCATTATTTCACTTTTACTTTTTATATTTCTTAATAAATGCTTTTTATCTATCATAATAATATTATTTTCAAATTTTTTAAGTTCTATTTTCCTTTTTGGATGTTTATCAAATGTATAAATATTCCCATCATCACTTTGAATATATATTTCTTCTCCAGGTTTGTTTTTATATAATTCGTTCTTTGATATATCATATAAAATTCCAACCTGTGATAAATCTTCAATACTTTTAAGATTTAATTTTTCCCTTATAATTTCTAATCTTTTATTTAATTCTTCTGATGAATCACATCTTTTTATTAAAAAGTTTTGTTCCACTAATTTCTTTGAATCTTCAATATTAATTTTATCAACATCTTTCAAAAATTCTATATCATCCTTATCTAAATCAATATATCCATATTGATTCGTTTTTTCTCCAGAAGATAAAATTCCAATATATAATGATTTAATCATTGTATTATTTGGTAAACAATAACTTGCAAGCTCCTTTAATCTTTCACTTTTTGTTTTACCATATATCTCTAATATTCCTTTAAAGAACTCTATATCATTATATTTCAAATATTCTTCTAAATCTATTTCTTCTGGTTTCTTATTAACATTTTCAGCTAGATATGTCTTTAACTTAAATTCCTCATTACAATTTAATAGTTCAATTACAAATTCTTTAAAAATATGTTCATATAATTTTTCTTCATTTGAATAATATAGATACTGATAATTATCATATCTACTTTCTAAAAACTTTTCAATTTTTCCTATCATATTTTCAGGATATACTGGTATTAATTTATTTGTTCCTTCTATCTTTTTTATTTCAATACTATCAAATAATTCTATAACCAATGTTGATATATCTATACACTCTCGAGTAGATGCATAATTATCTCTTGGCAAAAAATCAGCTCTATCTACATCCAATTGTCCTTCAAATAAACCATTTAATCCTAAAAAATTTTTTCTTTCAACCTCATCTATCAAATCTGGTAAATTTGGAAATATTTTATTTAAAGCCTCATTTAACTCTTTATCTTCTTTAATTATCCTTTTTCCTAATTGCTCATGGAATCCTTTTGGCCAATTGCAAACACATTCCATAGTATGAGAAAAAGGTCCATGGCCTATATCATGCAATAGTGCTCTCATTAATTCTGCTAATAAATATTTCTCATAATGATTTTCTTGTATCAGCTTTCTTATTTCCTCTTTTTTACAAAGGTTAACTAATAAATCTAAAGTTCGTTGATATGTTCCCTTACTATGTTCACCTCGTGTATGCATGAATCTATTACTTGAATAAAATTTAGTTCCTAATTGAAATATTCTATTTATTCTTTTAAAAGCTTTTGTTTGCAAAACATTATCTATCCCAGAAGTATAATAGACAATTCCCTGTTTATTTTTTTCTTCGTTTTTAGCCGATAAAATTGGATCAAAATCTGTATATAAATCTACATGGTCTGTTTTTAATACCATTTTAAAGAATTCTTCATAATCATTATAATTCAATTTCATTTTTTTCACTCCATAATAAAAGGTTTGATTTAAAGTATTTTTCTTTTAAAACTTATATATTCTTTATTTATTCTACCTATTATTCATATTTTTTCTTTAAAGAATATTATACTTTACTTTTCAAACCTTTTATCTTTAGATTATATTTTTTATTAATTATATTTAATCAAATAAATATATACACTTTAATTTAAAATTCTACTCTATTTGCAATCCAATCCTCTAATTCATCAACATTTAATCTTATTTGTTCCATTGTATCTCTATCACGAACAGTTACTGTATTATCTTCTAATGTATCAAAATCTATTGTTACACAATATGGTGTTCCTATTTCATCTTGTCTTCTATATCTTTTTCCTATACTTCCTGTCACGTCATAATCACACATAAATTTCTTACAAAGTTTTGTATATACTTCCTCAGCTTTATCTGATAATTTCTTTGACAATGGTAAAACTGCTAATTTATATGGTGCTAAAGCTGGATGTAGATGTAATACTACTCTTGTATCTCCATCTTGCAATTTTTCTTCTTCATAACTATTACATAAAAATGCAAGTAATACTCTATCTGCTCCTAATGAAGGTTCGATTACATATGGTACATATTTTTCATTTGTCTCTGGATCCAAATA
This sequence comes from uncultured Clostridia bacterium, assembly GCA_904419095.1. Taxonomy (GTDB): domain Bacteria; phylum Bacillota; class Clostridia; order TANB77; family CAG-508; genus CAG-269. The sequence continues at coordinate 14,665 of CAJFQT010000015.1, forward strand.
TGATAAATCTTGTTTAGAATGGTTCATATGTTGTGATAAATCATAATCAGTTCTATCTGCAATCCCCCATAGTTCTCCCCATCCAAATGGAAATTTAAATTCAATATCAGTTGTTGCTTTACTATAAAATACTAATTCCTCAGGAGAATGGTCTCTTAAACGTATATTTTCTTTTTTCATTCCTAAGCTAATTAACCAATTTTCACAGTAATCTTTCCAATATTTATGCCATTCTAAATCAGTTCCTGGCTTACAGAAAAATTCTAATTCCATTTGTTCAAATTCACGTGTTCTAAATATAAAGTTTCCAGGTGTTATTTCATTTCTAAAAGCTTTTCCAATTTGAGCAATTCCCATTGGCATTTTCTTTCTTGAAGTTCTTAATACATTTTTAAAATCTACAAATATCCCCTGTGCTGTCTCTGGTCTTAAATATATTTCAGCTGTTTTATCTTCTGTAACACCTTGAAATGTTTTAAACATCAAATTAAACTTTCTAATATCTGTAAAATTTGTTTTTCCACAAGATGGACAAGGTATTTTATTTGTTGTTATAAAATCTATCAATTCTTTATCACTCATACCATCTGCTATCATATCTTTACCTTGATTATGAGCCCATTCTTCAATTAATTTGTCAGCTCTATGTCTTGTTTTGCATTCCTTACAATCTATTAATGGATCAGAAAAGCCTCCAACATGACCAGAAGCTACCCAAGTTTCAGGATTCATTAAAATTGCTGCATCTAATCCTACAATATTTGGTTGTTCTTGTATGAATTTTTTTCTCCAAGCAGCTTTAATATTATTTTTCAATTCACTTCCTAAAGGACCATAATCCCAAGTGTTAGCTAATCCTCCATAAATTTCTGAACCTGGATATATATATCCTCTATTCTTGCATAAATTTACAATTGTTTCCATTGACTCTACCATAAAAATTCCTCCTTTTTGAAAAAATGGGCTTGTTTTTTCTTTTAATATTTTTGGTTTTTAGAGGTTCATACTGCCCTACCTCCCTAGATACAAAAAAACTTTCATACCTAGCTTCATAGCTAGGGACGAAAGTTTAATTCCGCGTTTCCACCCTAATTCCTAAAACATCATTATAGAAGTTTTAGACACCTTAATTTATATATTACTCAGAAGCTCCCCATACTTTTCTATTACAAGTATTCCACCATCACTTGCTCTCTATTAATAAATTAACAAGTATTTTTTCTTCCTCACTGTAATTTCATTATTTAATTATGGCAGGGGTAGAAGGACTCGAACCCTCACAGGCGGTTTTGGAGACCGATGTGCTACCATTAACACTATACCCCTAAATTGCTTTTTCAAACAATTATTATATTAGCATATTTTAATTCTTTTGGCAAGTATTTTTTAGAATTTTTTATATATTGTATTTCTTGTTTCTATAAATTTCTGCTTGTTGTAACATATGTCCTATATTACCTTCTCCCGCAAACTTATTTATATCAAAAAAATTTTCATTTTTATCAAACCAATATAGTTTATTAACTTCTTCTACTAAATTAACATTTTTATTTAATATTCCCATAAAAACTTCTAATTCCATATCTGTTATTTTATATTGGAAATTCATAATATGAGTTAAAATAATATCATTATCTGTTATTCCTGTTTCCTCACGTAACTCTCTATAAGCTGCTTGCAATTCTCCTTCATTTTGTTCTACTTTTCCTCCAACTAAATTAAATTTTCCTTTATATGGTTCTTTTTTTCTTTTACACATAAGTATTTTATCTTCATCCTTATTATATACTAATATTACATTTAATTTTTTCATAACCCAATCTCCTAATACGCATAATTTTTCATATTTAATAGTTTTATTTTTATAATATACATAATTTTATTTTTTGAATTCAATGTATTTACATCATCTAATTTTTATTTCTCTATCTATCCAAGCCATTATAACATTTACAATATAATCTTTTTGTTCTTCACTCAACGCAATTCCTTTTTGTATTTTATGCCATTTATATAAACATCCTCTACAACAAGTTGCAGTAGCATGCTGTGCTATAAATACTGGATGTCCTCTCATTGGTGTTTGTTTTCCATCATTTGGAATATTCTCTGGTGCTAGTCTTTTATTTATAAAGTCATATGCATGTTCTTTAATTTTCTCTATTCCTTTTTCCTTTATATAATCTTTATCTTTTTGTTTCAAATGAAATTTATTTCTGAAATTTGATTTTGATAAACTATTTAATATGTTTTCTATTCTTATATCCTGCATAAATATCACCTTTAAATTACTTTTTTCTATATTATTATATATTTTCTTCATTAAGCCTCAATATCTTATCTTCTATATCTTCAAATTTATTATAATAAATAATAGTTTTTACATTATTACAACCTTTTACTAATCCAGATATTTTGCTTCCTTCTTTTGCTATAACCAATATTGGGATATTTAAATTAACTGCTTCTTGCAATTCCATTCCTTGTCCTGTTGATATATTACTCATTTTTATTGCCTTCTTTATATTTAGTCACTACTACTTTATTATCTTTTATTAAATAGCATCTAACAGCTTTTCTTATTGGTTTATCCATTCCTATCTCCTTTATAATCGTAATTTTTTTATTTAGAATTTATACTTATAATAATTCACTCTTTACCTCTAACCAATTATGGAATCTTAATATCCTTATATATTAACAGCCTTTCTTCTATATTTCCTACCATTTTTTCTAAATCTTTGTAAAAAACATATTTATTATCTGTTTAGGATTTCATTATTTTGCTTTCATATTGAACTCATTCTAACATAATTTAGGGCAAAAATAAAGTATATAAAAAAATTAAGTCAAGGTTATGTGATAACAATATTAATTTAACCTTAACTTAATTTAAAATATTATTCTTATTGTTCAACATATCTCTTTATAAATTCTTAGAATTCCTGAATAGATTTTTTCTCGTTTTCAGATACAATACTACTAAGATACCTATTGCCACTATTATTATTGAAATAACATTGTTAGTTCCTGTCTTTTGCAAAGTTTCTGTTGTTACAGTAATATCCGGCTCATTTGCATTAGATATATGTCCTTGATTTTGTGTTAGTATTTCTTCTATTTTTGGTTCCTCATTTTGTTTTTG
>CAJFQT010000016.1 GCA_904419095.1 uncultured Clostridia bacterium
TTTAGAGGTAACTGATTTTGAAAGTTTGCCTCGAGCTCACAGCTTTTTTGTTTTTTTATAAGTTAAATTTCATAAACTTTGAGGACTTTCTGTAAAATTTATCCAAAGTGGTAATGTTTTAAAAGTTATTAAATTATTAGTGATAGGGTGAATAAATGTAAGTTTGTAGCAATGTAAAGCTTGTCCTTTAAAATTTGGATTAGCTTTAAAATATAAGCTATCACCAATTAAAGGATGACCGATTGAATTCATATGAACTCTAATTTGATGTGTTCTGCCAGTTTGAATAGTACAAAGAATTAGAGAACAATCATTGTATTCTTTTAATACTCGATAGTGAGTTATAGCCTGTTTTCCATTATTGTAATCGATACATCTTTCAATAATACTTCCTTCTTTTCTGCCAATTGGTTTATTTATTATTTCATCAAATTTTTCAAATCTATCGGAAGCCAAAGCAAGATAAGATTTTTTAAAAATATGTTTTTTCATTTGTCTAATTAAACATTCTTGTATATATTCACATTTAGCAAAAATTACTAGACCAGATGTATATAAATCTAATCTATTAACAGGTCTTATCTTTTTCTTTAATCCAATTGATTCAAAATAAAATTTAATTCCATTAGAAAGAGAATCAGAATAGTGTAATCTAGAAGGATGAATAGGAATACCAGAAGGTTTATTCACAATGATGAGCCATTCATCTTCATATATAATATTTAAATCCATTTTAGTTGCAACGATATTATCGCTATTTTCTTCATAATTAAAAGAAATATTTAAAAGACTATTTTGTGGATACATTTTTCTAGTGTCGCAATTAGAATTATTTATAGTAATACTATTTGAATTTATAAGTTTTGATAATAGATTTGTTGAGATTTGAAATTTTACTTTTAATAATTCATTTAAACTTTGATAATTATCTTGCTTAGAAAAAGTATATTTAATTTGCATTGAATTCATAGGTTTAATAGTATTCATAATATAGTATATCTCCGTAAAAATATATAAGATAAGTATACCATATTTAACTTAAGAATACTAGTTATAAATTACGAGGTAATCGATAGAAAGCAGTTACATATCAATTTTCAAAAGCTTCTATATAATTAAATATCAATAATAATACTGTCTGTTGCAATTCAACCTAGTAAATAAGCTGTCCGAAAGATTAATATAGTTACAGTTCAGACGGTTTATTTTTATAATAGACTGAATTGTAACTCAATATATGAATATTTTTAATCTATATTTATTTTACTGTTGAAATTATGATAAAAATATGATAAAAATATAGCTAGGCAAAAATATGAGGAGGAAATACAAATGTATAATATGGATCAAAGAGAACAAAATAAAGGACTAAAGATAAAAGTAATAGGAGTTGGAGGAGCAGGAAATAATGCAGTAAATAGAATGATAGAAGATAAAATAAAAGGAGTATCATTTTACTTATTAAATACAGAAACAGGAACATTAAAAAGGTCAAAAACAAATAATGTATTACAAATAGGAGTTGAAACTACAAAAGGATTAGGAGCAGGAGCAAATGAGGATGTCGGAGCAAGAGCAGCAATGGAAAATAGAGAAGATATAAAAAATATTTTGCAAGGATCTGATATGGTATTTATAACAGCTGGAATGGGAGGAGGAACAGGAACAGGTGCAGCACCAGTTGTTGCAGAACTTGCAAAAGAAATGGGAATATTAACAATAGGAGTTGTAACAAAACCATTTTTATTTGAGGGAAAAGCAAGAAAAGTTAGAGCAGATTATGGAATTCAGAAATTAAGAGAAAATGTGGATGATTTAATAGTAATACTTAATGATAATTTATTAAAAATAACAGATGATAAAGTAACATTAAATACAGCTTTTTCATTGGCAGATAAAGTATTAGAGCAAGGAATTACAGGAGTAACAGATCTTTTGACTTCAGTAGGAGAAGTAAATATTGATTTCGCAGATATAAAAACTACAATGAAATATAATGGAAAGGCATATATGGGAATAGGAAGAGCATCTGGGGAAAGAAAAGTAGAAGATGCGGTAAAACAAGCTATAGATAATCCTTTAACAGAAAGTAAAATAGATGGAGCTAAAGGTGTAATATTTAATGTAAAAGGAAATAAAGACCTTAGCCTAATGGAAATAAATAGTGCAATAGGTATAATAAATGACAGAATAAATGAAGATGCAAATGTAATATTTGGAACAGTAATTGATAATAATATGCATGATGAAGTAGAAGTAACAGTAATTGCAACAGGGGTTTCAGAAAAGGTGGAGGAAAAAGCATCTATTTAGTGATGATTTCAAAACTTTTTTAAAAAGGATTAAAAGGTATAAATTATTTTTAAAATAAACAACTTGTAATAGAAACGGAGCTTTTGATAAAATATTGTCAGAAGCTCCGTAATTGTTAGTATGAAGGCAAATTTTATAAAGTATAAAAACTAATAAGAAGTATTTTAATCAGGATTTTTAAAAATATTTCTTATTAGTTTTTTATTATATTTAGAAAATTTGTATAAATTATTTTGATTTATTATTAATTAAAATCACTTAAAATATATCATTTCCTAAGAAAAAAATCAATAGTTTATTTTCAAAAAAAATGAAATTAATAATCCAAAATAATTCACAAAAAATGGATAAACAATTGATTTTACAAGATTTAAGAGAATTTAGATTTTTGCTCAAATCAAAATAATTTATAAAAATTTTTAAATACTTATATTTTTGAAATTTGCATATATTTTAAAGAAAAATATATTTTTTGTTTCAATTGATAAATATTTAAAAGGAGGATATTTTATATGAAAATTCAAAAGATAAAAACTAATTATTCTAGAGGAATCACTTTAATAGCATTGGTAATAACTATAATAGTTTTATTAATACTAGCGGGGGTAACAATATCAGCACTATCAGGAGATAATGGAATATTAACAAATGCAAGTAAAGCAAAATATGCTACAGAGTTATCACAATATAATGAGGAATTACAATTATTTAAAGGTAATAAAGTACTAGAAAATATGGATTTTGAAGAAGGTAGTTTAATCTCTGCAGAAAATAGTTTAGATTATAACACTAAACCAGCTGAAGAAACTGGAAATATATATAATGTAATACCAAGTTTGGAAGGAAGTCACTTTGATGGAAAATTAGAAGTAATTAAAGGAGAGTTATTATTAAATTCACAAGATAAATCTGAAATAGAAGTAGCTCAAAGTGTTGGTATTGCAGTAAATCCTTATGAAATAATAGACGGAGAATTAATATCATCAAATGGAAATTTACTATTGATGGATGATACAGGTACTTTGAGATTACCTGAAACTGTTACTTCAATTGGAGAAGGAGCTTTTTCAAATGTAGAAGGGTTAAAAACAATTATAATACCAGGAACAGTAAAAGAAATAAAGAAGAATGCTTTTAGTTATAATACCACATTAGAGAGAGTAATCATGGAAGATGGTGTTGAAGTTATTAGAGAATATGCATTTGTTGATTGTTCTAATTTAATTGAAGTGTATATGCCAGAAACTATTATTAGTATAGGAAATGGAGCTTTTTATTCGTGTGGTAATCTAAATAATATAGAAATTCCAAGTAAAATACAAATCATAAATCCACTTGTATTTTCTTCATGTGCTAATTTGAGTAATATAACCTTTAGAGGAGATAAAATTGAAACAATAGAAAGAGAGGCTTTTTTTAATTGTTCAATAAGTAATTTTGAAATAACTAAAAATGTAAATAGTATATCAAGTACAGCTTTTTCTAAATGTGCTAATTTAGATAATTTTGTAATAAAAGACAATGATAACTTTATTTATGAATCCGGATTATTAATGACTAAAAATAAAGAAGATGTTATATTTGTTTCTACAAAATATTTAGCAAATACTACTGAATTTACAATTCCAAATGGAGTTAAAAATTTTAAAGTAGATATATCAAATTTAAGTAATGTAGTAAAATTAAATATACCAGAAACTCTTGAAAATTTGAATACTAGATATCTTGCAATAAATATAGAAGAAGTGACAGTTAGTGAAAATAATAAAACATTTAAGGTATATAATAATTCTATATATTCTAAAGATGGTGAAAAACTAATATTTTGTTATTCTAAAGATAAAAATATAGAGGTTGAAAATGCTGTAAAAATAATTGATGAATTTTCGTTTAAGGGTGCAACAAATTTAGAAGAACTAATTTTACCAGAGTCAGTAGAAACAATTAATGCTCAAATATTCTCTAATAATAAAATAAAAAAGATAAAAATGGGCAAAAATGTAAAAAGCATAGATCCGATGTTTGCATTTAATAAAGAAATAGATGTTGAAATAGATTCGAAAAATCCATACTATATGACAGAAAATCATATTTTATATACAAAAAATAAAGAAAGATTAGTGACTATCAATTATAAAATTAAAGGCAAATTTGTTCTTGATAATAATGTTAAAGAGATAGAAAATAATGCATTTTATAATCAAACTGGAATGACGGAAATAGATTTAGGAGAAAATCTTGAAAAAATTGGAGGACAAATTTTTTATAATTGTACATCTTTAAAAAGTATTATAATTCCACAAAGTGTTAAATCTATTGCTAATTCTGCATTTGAACATGTACAAAATCTTAAAGAAATAATAATTAATAATAAAGAAAATGCTATTGAAGGAGCTCCGTGGGGATGTCCAGCGGGAGCTAAGGCAATTATATGGAATGGTATATAATAAAAAATAATATGTTAAAGAAAATCTTAGATATAAAAATATTTTATATCTAAGATTTTTAGTATAAAAATATAATTAATATTTTTCCCTTTTAAATTAAAGTTCTAAAAGAAAATTAGCTTTGTTTAAAATATCAAACTAATTGACTATAATTATGAAAAGCTATTTTCTTATTGATAAAAATTAATAAAACTTTAATAATTACTATATACAAATTTAATAAAAGCGTGTTAATATATTAATGAGAATAAATAAAAGAGGTGTAATTATGTACAACATATTAGTAGTTGATGATGATAAAGAAATAGTAAATGCGATTGAAATATATCTAAAAAGGGAAGGATATAACATAATAAAAGCATATAATGGCGAAGAAGCATTAGAACAAATTTCAAAAAATGAAATACATTTAATAATTCTAGATATAATGATGCCAGAGAAAGATGGAATAGAAACACTAGAAGAAATAAGAAAAACAAAAACAATACCAGTTATATTATTATCTGCAAAATCAGAGGATTATGATAAAATTTCTGGATTAGATACAGGGGCAGATGATTATATAACAAAACCTTTTAATCCATTAGAATTAATTGCAAGGGTAAAATCAAATATAAGAAGATATGTAGAATTTGGAAATATATCAAAAAAAGAAAGTAAAAATATTTTAAAAACAGGACAACTTGAAGTTGATGACGAAACAAAAAAAGTGACAGTAGATGGAAAAGAAATAAAACTAACAGCAACAGAATATAACATACTAAAATTCTTGCTAAAAAATAAAGGAAAAGTTTTTTCAATTTCACAAATTTATGAAAATGTATGGAATGAAGAAAGTTATGGAGCAGAGAATATAATTGCAGTACATATAAGGCACATAAGAGAAAAAATAGAAATTAATCCCAAAGAACCCAAATATTTAAAAGTAATATGGGGAATTGGATATAAAATAGAAGATATATAATATAGAAAGGATGTATTAAATGGAGAAATTAAGAGAATCAGTAGCTTTAAAATGCCTATGTTATGTGTTAATACCAATATTTTTTCTTATACTAATTATTAGTATATCAGGTGTATATATAACATCACAATATGGAAATTCAAATGAAAATATGGCACAAAGTTTTGTGGATTCAGAAACATTTGGAGAGCAATATTTAGATTCTATTATATCAGAAGTAAAATATATAAAAAATAATTATCCAACTAATGAAGAAGAAACAAGTGCAGACTATTTTAGATATAGTCAAATAGATGTTGATAATTATGATAAAAAGGTATATTATAAAGCACCAGATTATTATTATAATTCAGTTCTTTATAGTTATATCAGTTATATAATAATTGATGAGCAAACTGGAAATTTATATACGAATATAAAATCTAAAGACTATAATAATGAAATACTTAATGTGCAAAATCAGAAAATTTATTGGATATATGAGAACCAAAATATTACAACATCAATAGATTCAGTAAATCAAGATAATGTAAAATATTTAGCAGCAACAAATTCATACTATTCAATAGATAACTTAGAGAATATGAAGGTATATACATGGCTTTCAGAAGAAGCTTTCAATTATTCTAATTATTTTGTGATACAGCAAACAATTTATGATTTTTTTCAGAAATCACCAAATGCACCAGCATATTTGATTTTTATAACTACTATTGCTTTAGTTGCAATGATTGTATATTTATGTTGGGCTATAGGCCATGAGCAAGGAAAGAAACAAATTGAATTAAACAGAATAGATAGACTTTCTTATGAAATATTGTTCTCAGTAGTTATGTTCATTGTAGGATTATTAATGAGCTTGGTAGTACTTAGTGCAGAATTGAGAGCTAATCAAAAAATTATAATACCTGTTGTCTTATTAGAATATTTAGGTAGTTATGTGGCGTTTTCGGTGTTATTTGTAAGTACAGTTAAAAGAATAAAAGCAAAACAATTTTGGCATACATTTGCAATATATAGGATATATAATTGGATAAAAAGGACAATAAAATATCTATTTGAAAAAATTACAGATAAGGGAAATATAACTAAAAAAATAATAATAGTATATGTATTATTCATAATAATATCAATTATTCTAGTGGGAGCATTGGGAAGCTTTTTAGGATTTGTGTTATTAATGGCTTTCTGGTTTGGAACATTGTATTTATTAATACAATATGGTAAAAAGTTGACAATGATACAAAATGCATTGAAAGAAATATATGATGGTAAACCAGATGTGCATTTGAATGAAGAAGAATTAGTAGGAGTCTTAAAAAGAATGGCAGAATATATAAATGATATTGCAGGTGGCTTTACAAATGCAATTGAACAAAGTCTAAAATCAGAAAGATTAAAAACTGAGTTAATAACAAATGTATCACATGATATTAAAACACCATTGACATCTATAATTAATTATGTAGATTTACTAAAAAAAGAAGATATCAAGGATGCTAAAATAGAACAATATATAGCTATATTGGATAAAAAATCTCAGAGACTAAAGAAATTAATTGAAGACCTAGTTGAAGCTTCTAAAGTATCATCTGGTAATGTTAAACTTAATATAGAAAGAATTAATTTGAAAGAATTATTGAATCAAGCGATTGGAGAGTTTGAAGATAGATTTCAGAAAAAGAATTTGAAAATTGATTTAGACATACCAAAAACTGATATTATAATTGAAGCTGATAATAGATATATGTATAGAATAATTGATAATTTATTTAGCAATATTTCAAAATATGCTATGGAAAATACTCGTGTATATATAAGATTACAAAAAAGTGATAAATTTATAGAAGTAGAGATGAAAAATATATCTGCAACTAGGCTTAATATTTCAGCAGATGAGCTAATGCAACGTTTTGTTAGAGGCGATAAATCAAGATACACAGAAGGAAGCGGATTAGGATTATCTATTGCGGAAAGTTTAACTGAAATGCAGGGAGGAAGCTTTAAAATATCAATTGATGGAGATTTATTTAAAGTATTGCTAAAATGGAATATAGATACTTAAAAAGACAAAATTTATTATTAATTATATAAATAAAAAGAAATGAGCCCTTAATTTTAGATTAAGGGCTTGAAATTTGACAATAGTTAATATGTAGTTGTAATTTGTTGCAATTATTTTATCCATTCATATTATGTAGTATGAATGGAGGTGACATAATGAAAAAAGTAATTTTAAAATTTAATTCTCTATTTATTCTGCTACTTGTAATTTTTACAACTTTAATGATACCAAAATCTGAAGCAATTGAACAAGCAAGTGGTAGAGCTTATCAAGGGATAGATGTAAGTAATTATCAAGGAAATATTGATTATGCAAAAGTGAAAGAAGCGGGAATTGAAATTGTGTATATAAAGGCGACAGAAGGTCAAACTATTACAGATGCGTATTTAAATCAGAATTATCAAAAGGCAAAGACAAATGGTTTATTAGTTGGATTTTATCATTTTGTAAGAGCAAGAACAAATGCGCAAGCTGTTTTAGAGGCAGAACATTTTGTGAACGCAATTTCAGGAATGGCACCAGACTGTAGATTGGCAATGGATTTTGAGATATTTGGTAACTTAACTACAAATCAAGTAAATGATATTTCTTTTACTTTTTTGCGAAAGGTTCAGGAACTTACAGGAAAAAATATGGTAGTATACAGTAATACAAATAGTGCAAGAACAGTTTTCAGTCAAGAACTTGCAAATTCATATCCATTATGGGTAGCTGAATATGGTGTAAGTAGGCCACAGAATAATGGAAAATGGAACACTTGGATAGGATATCAGTATACAGATAGAGGAGTTATAAATGGAATAAATGGGTATGTGGATAGAGATATTTTTACAGAACAAATTTTATTATCTGACAATACACCAATAGATACAGGAGAAAATAATGGAAATTCAGGAAATATCGGAGAAAATGGAAATGGTTTAGAAAATATAAGATATACAGTTAAACGAGGTGATACCTTAAGTGAAATTGCAAATGAGTATGGTGTAACTGTTAGTGAAATAGCAGGTATAAATGGAATAAATAATCCAAATTTAATATATATAGGTCAAGTCTTAACCATACCAGCACAGAAAACTTCAAACACAAATAATTCAGGAAATATAGGAAGTAGAAGATATGTTGTAAAAAGAGGAGATACACTAAGTGAAATAGCATTGAATTATGGAACAACTGTAAATGCAATAGTGACTGCAAATAATATAAAAAATCCTAATTTAATATATGTAGGTCAAGTATTACAAATTCCAACAACATCCTTAGGAGTTTCATCTTCAGTATCATATACAGTAAAAAGAGGAGATACACTAAGCAAAATAGCATTGAATTATGGAACAACTGTAAATGCAATAGTAACAACAAACGGTATTAAAAATCCAAATTTAATCTATGCAGGAGAAATATTAAGAATACCTGTAAATTCATCTACAAGGATGATACAAACATTAAGCATAGATACAAGTGAAGTAAACCAAATGGAACATGATTGTGGACACTGTATTTATACTGTAGAAAATGGAGACACCTTAAGTCAAATTGCATTGCAACATAATGTATCAGTCGATGAAATTGTGGAATTAAATCAATTAAAGAATAGAAATTTAATATATGTTGGTCAGAAATTAAGAATTTAAAATTAATGTTTAGTTATCGGTATAATCTAAATAGGTTATGCCGTTTTTATTTTAAATTTAAAAATTTTATATTTATTAGTACTTTTGACTCCTAATAGTAATTTACGATTTAGCTTAGTATAAAAATAAGCCGTTCGAAAAGTTGATATATAAATATTTTTGTCAAAAACATATCTGTGGTCTACCTATGGGTCTTTGACAAAAATATTTATATATCAACCTTTCAGACTACTCTACAAAATTTAGTCTTAATAGCAATAATATTAAATTAAGAATTAAATTTTTTAAAACCAAATTATTGAAACTAAAAAATACTTATGATAAAATAGCAGAGTAGAAACCAAAGAAACGGGGGCGACAGATTAGTGAAGCAACTTATTGCTACTATTTGTGTGTTATTAGTTATATTTGTAGGAATGTTAATATATAAAAAGCAAGAAATAAACAAAGACAATGTAAATGCAGAAGAAGTAGAAAAAATACAAGAATATATTAATAAGATATATATGTGGAAAGAAGTTACAGACGAAGCATTACCAGTATTTGAAGATATTAATCAGGCACCTGATAAATGGGTGTGGGAAGTGATAAAAAATAATCTAGATGAATATCAAGTAACTAAAGAACAGATTATGCAAAAAGGAAAAGAAATATTTGGAGAAAATTTCAATAAAGAATTTCCAGATGAAGGAACGCAAGCTTTGTTATATCAAAAAGAAACTAATACATATGTAGCATCTGAAACAAATTTAGACAATAAAGAAGATTCATTTTTTATAAATAAAATAGAAAAAAAACAGTCAGGATATACAGTAGAAATTGTAGAATATTTAGAAGATTATTCGAATGTAGAAAATTTAACAGAAGAGGAATTACAGAAAAATGAAGAAGATTTAGATTATGCAATCTATTTAGAGAATTTAAATGGAGAAAGAATAGCAGAACTAAAAAATAATGATGGAGAAACAAAAGTAATAGAAACTGTGAAAGCTAACATTGATAGATTTACTAAAAAATTAATAACATTGGAAAATGGAAAAGGTGGCAACTTGAATTTAAAAAAAGTGGAACAATAAAAATACTAGAAAAAATAAAAAATATTAAAATAAAAATAATGAAACAAAAATGAAAAATATATTATTTTTATATAAAAGCTAGAAGACAGGAGATGAAAATATTGAAATGGACAATAACATACAAAAATTAGAACATTGTGAAATATGTCCACATAAATGTAAAGTAGATAGATTAAATGGAAAGATAGGAAGATGTAATTCAGGCAAAAATGTTAAAATTGCTTTATATTCAACACATAATTTTGAAGAACCCTGTATTAGTGGAAAAAATGGATCTGGAACTATCTTTTTTTCTAATTGTAATTTAAATTGTATATATTGCCAAAATTATGAAATCAGTCAATTAGGAAAAGGAAAAGAAATTGAACTTGAAGAACTAGCAAATATTATGATAAAACAGCAAAATAATGGTGTAGAAAATATTAATTTAGTAACACCAACTAGTTATGTTGTACAAATTATAGAGGCAATAAAAATAGCAAAAGAAAAAGGATTAAGAATTCCAATAGTATATAATACAAATGCATATGAGAATGTCGAAACATTAAAATTGTTAGAAGGGTTTATTGATATTTATTTACCAGACTTAAAATATTATTATCCAAAACTTGGAGAAAAATATTCAAAAGTAAAAGATTATTTTAATATAGCAACAAAAGCAATAAAGGAAATGTATAGGCAGGTAGGAAATCCACGAATTAATGATGAAGGAATATTGAAAAAAGGAGTCATAATAAGACATTTAGTATTGCCAAATTATATAGAAAATAGTAAAAAGGTCTTAAAATGGATAAAAGAAAATTTTGATAACAAAGTATATGTGAGCATAATGGCTCAATATTTTCCAACTTATAAAGCAAAGGAAAATGAAAAAATAAATAGAAAATTGACAAAACAAGAATATGAAGAAATTATGGATTATGTGTATTCGATAGATTTGAGCAATGGGTATGTGCAAGAATTAGGTGAGAATGAAGAGGAATATGTGCCAAAATGGAATGTATAAGAAAATAATAAATTATAAAAAATATGAAAAAATATGAAATTTTATGAAAAGATATGTTATACTATGAAAGAAAAAAATAAAGGAGGAAAAATAATGAGAATAGTTGAACCATGGATTAAAGTTGAAAAAATTGATGGAACAAAAATAATGAAAAGAATAGAAAGAGCTTGTAGAACTTGTTATCGTTCAGAAGGAAAGATAACAGAGGATAGTTATAAGAATTTAATTAAAAATTGTATAACACGCGGTCATGAATCAGTATTAGAGCATGAAAAAGTTACAGTAAGAATATATAGTGATATTGGTTCATATAAAGATTTAACAAGACACAGATTTGCAAGTTTTTCAGTAGAATCAACAAGATATTGTAGTTATGATAAAGACAAATATGGAAACGAAATTTCATTCATGAATCCATCATACATCGAGGATAAAGAAACATATGAGATTTGGAAAAAAACAATGCAAGAAATTGAAAAAGGATATATAGAAATGAAAAAATTAGGTGCAACAACAGATATGTGCAGAGAAGTTTTGCCACATTCAACAGCAGGAGAATATACAATGACTGCTAATATAAGGGAATGGAAACATATTTTAGAATTAAGAACAACAAAGCACGTACATCCAGCTATTAGACAAGTTTTAATTCCTCTTTTAAAATATTTTAAAGAGGAAATGCCAGAAATATTTGGAGATATTGAATATGATGAAGATTTCAATCCTAAATATTATGCAAAATTATTAATTGAAGAAGAAGTATAACTATATTAATTATTCAAAAGGAGAGATATAAACATGTTAAGTATAATAGTAGCAAAAGCACAAAATAATATAATAGGAAAAGATAATAAGTTATTATGGCATTTACCAGATGACATGAAAAGATTTAAAGAAATAACAACAGGTCATACAATTATAATGGGAAGAAAAACATTTGAATCAATAGGAAAAGTTTTACCAAATAGAAAAAGCATTATATTTAGTCAAAATCCAGACTTCAAAGTAAATGATGAAAATGTAAAAGTAGTTCGTTCTATGCTTGAAATTCAAGAATACATAGAAGATGAAAATGAGAATTTTGTAATAGGCGGGGCAATGATATATAATTTATTAATGCCATATGTCAAAAAACTATATGTCACAGAAATACACAAAGATTTTGAAGGAGATACATTTTTCCCAAAAATAAATCCAGAAATATGGAAAGAAATTAGTAGAGCAAAGGGGCCAGCAGATGGTGAAAATCATTTTGAATATGATTATGTAGTTTATTTAAGAAAATAGGGATTTAGGGACGGTCCTTAAAATCCCTTCTAGGAGGGATTTTGGGGACGGACCTTGGAAAAATAAAATGCTATGCTTTACAAAGTTTAAAAACAACATATATAAAATTACCAGAAAATGTTACAGAAATTGAATATAATGTTACATATTTATCAAATATACAAAAAATAGAGATTTCATCAAATATAGAAAAAATTAATTCAAAAGCTTTTGTAAATTCTCAAGAATTAACTGAAGTAATAATACATAAGGAAAAAAATTCAATTTCTGGAAGTCCATGGGGAAATCCGTATGGTGAAAGAGCTATTTTCTGGGATGAAATTTAATAAATGGTAACTACGTGGAAATCTTAGAGTAATTGCTTTCTCTAAGATTTTTTATTATGAATTCTGAAAATTATTAAAATTATAGATAAATTAAGAAGACTTAGAATAAAAAAATTATTTAAAGGAAAAATAAATCAAAAAGGAGGCGATAAAAATGTTTAAGCCATCAGCGATTTATTATGAAAAAGAAATTGAAAATTACGAGTTAGGAAAGAAATTATTAGAAAAATATAAAGAAGTTCCAAAGAAAGAGATAGAAAATCACAACAATATAGAAGAAATGAGAAAGAAATCAAATAAAGAATTTCCATACATGAAGCAAAACCTAATAATAGGAGTCAGAAAAACACATAAATTTGTAGAAAATCATAAAACATCTGATTTTCTAGTCCCATATACATCATCAGGATGTACAGCATCTTGTATGTATTGTTATTTAGTATGTAATTATAACAAATGTGCTTATTTAAGGTTATTTGTAAACAGAGAGCAAATGTTAGAAAAAATAATTAAAACTGCTAAAAAATCAGAAAAAGAATTAACTTTTGAAATAGGAAGTAATAGTGATTTAATTTTAGAGAATAGTATTACAGGAAATCTAAAATGGACAATAGAAAATTTTAAAAATGCAAAAAAAGGAAAATTAACATTACCAACTAAATTTGATATGGTAGATGATATTTTAAACCTAGATCACCAAGGAAAAATAACAATAAGAATGAGTGTAAATCCAGAAGAAATTATAAACAAAGTAGAATTTGGAACATCAAGATTAAAGGAAAGAGTAATTGCAATTAATAAGTTAAAGGAAGCAGGATATAATATAGGAATACTAATTGCACCTGTAATAATGGTAGAAAACTGGAAAGAGTTATATAGTGAGCTAATAAAATATTTAGAAGGAAATCTATCTGAAAAAGTGAAAAAAGAAGCATTTTTTGAAATTATTTTTATGACATATAGTTTTGTGCATGTGAAAATCAATGAAGAAGCCTTTCCAAATGCTATACAATTATATCAAAAAGAGCAAATGACAGGTAGAGGTAAAGGAAAGTATATGTATAAAAATGAACTGAGAAAAGATGGTGAAATTTTTATTAGAGAACAAATGAAAAAGTATTTTCCTTTTAGCAAAATAGAATATATTGTTTAAGAAAAGGAACGTTGGGGACACGCCAAAGTGTTCCTATTTCTTTTGAAACATTAGATATACCATGACTTTAAGCATTTTTTAAAATTAAATTTTATTTTTTATTATATTAAAAATCTCATAGGATTTTTTGTGGAATTAAGCAGTAGCAATGCTTTTAAGCGGATTAGAAACAATTTGGCGTGTCCCCAATGTTCCTAATTCGATTTTTTGTATTCAATTTTTGAAATTAGTATGATATAATCAATGCACAAAGAAGAATAAAATGGTTTGGGAAAGAAAAAAGTATAAGGAGTGATACTTATGCCATATATAGAATTTAAGAATGTGTGTAAAGATTATAAAATGGGAGAAATCACGATAAAGGCACTTGATAATGCAAGTTTTCAGATAGAAAAAGGGGAGCTAGTTGTAATTGTTGGACCAAGTGGTGCAGGGAAAACTACTGCTTTGAATATATTGGGAGGAATGGATTATGTGACATCAGGTGATGTGATTGTTGATGATAAAAATATAGCTAAATTGAAAGGTAAGTCGTTAATTAAATATAGAAGAGAAGATATAGGATTTGTATTTCAGTTTTATAATTTAGTGCAAAATCTGACCGCTGTTGAGAATGTAGAGCTAGCGACACAAATTTGTAAGGATTCATTAAATCCAGAGGATGTTTTAGAAAAAGTGGGATTGAAAGACAGGATGAAGAATTTCCCTTCACAACTTTCTGGGGGAGAACAGCAAAGAGTTGCTATAGCAAGAGCAATTGCTAAAAATCCTAAATTACTTTTGTGCGATGAACCAACAGGAGCTTTGGATTATAAAACAGGTAAACAAATATTAAAGTTATTACAAGATACTGCTAGAAAGGAGAATATGACAATTTTAGTAATTACGCATAATGCAGCGATAGCACCAATGGCTGATAAAATCATAAAATTTAAAAACGGAACAGCTGAAAGTATTGTAATAAATGAGCATCCAACACCAGTTGAAGAAATTGAATGGTAATTAGAAAAGTCTGGAGGTGATGTGTTTATGCGAAGAGATAAGAATTTGAATAAACATAAGAAAAAAGAAAGAAAAAACGAATCTGATATTAAAAAAATGGATGGAAAATTTATAAAAGGAGAAATGAAGAAAGAACAGAAAAAGATAGAAAAAAAGTTATTAAAAGGGAGGAGAAAAAAGGTTTCTAAATATAAGATAAAAAAGGCATTATTGAAAGATGCTTTTAAAGAAATAAAAACTACTTATAAAAGATTCATTTCTATAATGCTTATGGCATTATTAGGAGTTGGATTTTTTGCGGGACTTAGGGCTGCTTCTCCAGATATGGTAAATACAATTGATCAATATTTTAAAGATCAAAATGTATATGATATTGAAGTAATATCTACTTTAGGACTAACAGATGAAGATATTGAAGTTTTATCTAATATAGAAAATGTAGAAACAGTATATGGGACGTATAGTACAGATGGAATTATAAAGTTAGATGAAAAGGAAATTGTTTCAAAATTATTATGTATAGATGATGTAAATAAGCCCAAGCTATTATCTGGAAATATGCCTCAAAATGATAATGAATGTGTTGTGGAGAAAGATTTTTTAAGCACAACTAATAAACAGATTGGTGATATACTTGAAATAGAAACAGAGAAAACAGAAACTTCTATTCAAGGAGAGGAAGAAACTGATTACTTAAAAAATAATACCCTAAAAATTGTTGGAACAGTAGAAAGTCCTTTATATATTTCAAGAGAAAGAGGTACAACAAATTTAGGTTCTGGTCAGATAAATTCATATATATATGTAACAAAAAATAATGTTAATTCAGAAGCATACACAGAGATATACATTAAATTGAAAGATAGTGATAAATATAAAACTTCTAGTAATAGATATGAAGATTATGTAGAAGAAACAAAGGATAAAATAGAAGCTATAAAAGAGGAAAGACAGAAAGCAAGATATGACAGTTTAATAAATGAAGCTAATAAGAAAATTGAAGAAGCTGAAAATGAATTTAATAGTCAAAAACAAGAAGGAGAAAGCAAAATTCAAGAGGCAGAGGCAAAATTGCAGAATGGTAAAAATGAAATAGCACAAGCTGAAAATGAAATTGCTTCTAATGAGAAAACTGCAAATAGTAGGTTTGCTCAAGGAGAAAGCCAGATAAAATCTGCTAAACAAACTCTTCAAAAGAGTGAAGAGGAATATAATGCAAAAAAAGCACAAGCTGAAGAAAGCTTTGCTCAGGCAGAAAGTCAAAAAGAACAGCTTCAAATAAGTTTAAATTCATTAAATCAAAAACTTACAGAAATAGACACGAAGTATAATCAAATAGTTGAAAAATTAAAAGACCCGGAATTGACAGAACAAGAAAAACAAATGCTAAAATCTGCAAAAACAGAAATAGAAAATAATAAGAGTAGATTACTACCTGTAAAAACAGAATTGGAAACAGGAATTACTACAATTGAAAATCAAATATCATCAGGTAAAGCTGAACTTGCAAATGCAAAAAATCAAATTGATTCAGCTAAAAGTCAAATTACAACACAGGAAGCAACATTAAATAGTACAAAGGCTAGTACAAATAAACAAATAGCAAATGCTAAAGCACAGCTGGAATCATCAAAAGCGGAAATTCAAACAGCTGAGGCTGAATTGCAAGCACAAAAAGAGGAGTTTAATCAAAAGATTCAAGAAGCAGAGGGAAAAATAATTGATGCAAAAGAAGAAGTATCAAAAATAGAAAATCCTGTATGGTACATATTAGATAGAAATCTGAAGTCAGGTTATGCTAGTTTCATACAAGATACTGAAAGTATTAATAATTT
>CAJFQT010000017.1 GCA_904419095.1 uncultured Clostridia bacterium
TCCTAAAGTTTGTGATCTTTTTTTGAATGGGTAGTGTGAGTCCGTTTCCAAAGGTTAATAATTATTTTTTCTATTTAAAAATCTCCATAGCTGGGTCGTTTTGAAAATCTAGGACCTTCCCGAAGAAGCACGAGGGACGATTTTCAACCTGACGCGGGGCTTCGGGAACTGTCGATATTTTAAATAGAAAAAATAATTATTAACCTTTGGAAACTACTTTATTTCTTATTGATTTTTGTGTTGAGAACTTTATAAAGTGTTTTGATATTTAGGATTTTTGATTTTATGGGTCAAAGAAGTCGTAGAAATTGTGAAATGTGTATCCTTGATTTTTTAAATAGTTAATTGATTCTTTTAGAACGGCTGGTGTGTCGTTGACATCACATGTATCGTGCATTAGGATTATTAGGGTCCCTTTATTTTTGGATGATTTTTTTAGATTTGAAATTAATTGCTGATTTGAAATCTTTTTTTCTGAGTCTTTGTTTAGGCTGTTCCAGTCTACGTATATGTATCCCATTTTGTTTAAGGCTTCTGCTGATTTTTTCTTTTGTGTTTTATATATTGGAGACATGTAACCATTGGGAAAGCGAAAAACATAAGATTTGTATTCGGGCTTGTCAATTGCGTTTCCAATTTCTGAGTCGGTATTTTTTATTTCAGATATAAAATTATTTATACTGGAATATAGTTGTTTGTTATTGTGATTGTATCCGTGGTTTGCGATGTAGTGTCCTTCTGTATAGGCTCTTTTTACTAGTTCTGGGTGTTTTTTTACGTATTTGCCGATAACGAAGAAAGTAGCTTTAATTTCTTCTTCTTTTAATATGTCTAAAACTTTTCCTGTGGCTTTGAGAGTTGGCCCATCGTCAAATGTTAGGTATGCTATTTTTTCTTTGTTTTTTGTGAGATTGTTTATTTTTTCTTGCATTGTAATTTCAGTATCACTACTTGTTGATATGGATTGTGTAAATGAATTTGAAAAAATAAATATGAAAGTGGATATGGTTATGCTAGTGATCAGAACTAATAGTAAAATATTTTTTCTAAATATAAAAATGTGCATATTTTCCTCCTTATATTTAGTTTATGTTGAAAGGGAGGAAAATAGGCACAGTTATAAAATTTCTAAAGCTTGTTCATTGGTAATATAGCCATATTCAAGCATTTTTTTTATTACATGTTGTTGACGTTGTTTTGCAAGTGTTAGGTTGACAGTTGGAGCATATACAGAGGGAGCATTCGGAACTCCTGCAAGCATAGAGGATTCATCTAAGTTTAAGTCTTTTGGAGATTTATTATAATATCCATAACTTGCATCATAAATTCCATAGTATCCGTCTCCGAAATATGCAGTGTTTACATATAGTTCGAATATTTCGTTTTTAGTATAATTTTTTTCTAAATCGAAAGCAGCAAAAATTTCACCTAGTTTTCTAGTGAAGGTTTGTTCATGGGAAAAAAATATATTTTTAGCAACTTGCTGGGTGATTGTACTACCACCTTCACGAAGTTCTCCATAACGGATGTTGTTAAAAATAGCTCGTCCTATTCCAATAAAATCAACTGGTCCGTGGTCATAGTATCTATGGTCTTCAACTGCAATGACGGCATTTCGATAGTCAGCAGACATATCACCGAATTTTACAAAGTGTTCGTCAGATGTAATTTCTTCAATTCTGTTTACTAGTGGTTTTTCTTTTAATTTAGCAGAATAAGTAGAAAATCCAATTATACAGAATATTGATAGAATGACTATAATTAAAATTAATAATATTAATAAAATTTTTCTAAAAACTTTCATAGGCACCTCTTTATAAATATTAGAAATATTATATATAAAAAAATAAAATTTGACAATACTAGAGTTTTTGTTATAAAATATATTATGTTAATAAAGGAGAATGAAATGTATATAAATTTTGAAAGAGAGTTAGAATATGTAAAAAAGGATATACGAGAAGAAAATATTGATAAGGTTATAAAAGATGTTAGAATGTTGAATGATTATATAAATGAAATGAAAAATAAAGGATTTTCACTATCTGAAATTTTAGATATGATGAATGATGATATTATTACAACTTTTACAATTATGACCAAAAATTCTGGAACGGAAAAACTTCAAAGAGAATCGTATTCTTTAGGAATGTTAATAAATAATCCAATGCTTTTAGAAAAGATTTATGAAGAAGTTAAAGATATTGATTTGTCGGATTATAATGTAAAAATTGAACAAGAGTTGAATGATAGAGAAGAAGAGTTGTGGCAAAGATTTGTGGTAAAATTAAACTTGAAATTTTTGAGAAATTTAAAATTAGAAGAAAAATATGGAGAACAATTTGATGAAAAAAGTTTATTGATTTTATATATGAAAAAAAGAAGAGAAGATACCAATAACGAAATTAAGAAAAGGTATGTTGCATTATTGGTGAATGCTGGGAATTTTATGAGAAAGTATCAGTTTTTGAATAATGATTTAAAATTATATAATCAAGATATGAGAAGTTTAGCTTTGCATGACATGATGTATGTTTTAGAAAAGAAAGATAAGAAAGATAAATATGACTTGTCTTTGGAAGAAATCTTTTCAAGTGAATACCTAGAAAAATTAAGTCTGGACCAATTATCTGCTTTAAATTTATTTTGGCAAAATAGATTGACGAAAAGTTTGGAAAAAATGATAAATGGTATATTTATGAAAAAACATGTAAAGGTGGAACAGGGACAAGATTTAGAAAATAAATTAAGGCAAAATATTTATAGAAAAGAAATATGTTTAAATATATATAAAAAAGTATCTAAAACATTAGCAAAGGGGAAAAAATATACAAGATATAAAATTGATGAAAATAATCCAGATTTCATAGAAGAGTATAATAAATATTTTGATGGAGAGTTGTCACAAAATGGTACAGATTTTATAAAAGATATAAGTGATATAGCAGTTTATGAAAATGTCCAAATTAATGCATATAAAGTAAAATGTGATATGCTAAAAATGTTATTGCAAAACACATTAAAGTATAATTCAAAAATTTCAAATTGGGGAGTTATAGAAGAGAGCAAACCTAAAAATGGTTTTTATTTAATAGGAATAGATTTTCCAGGATTGAATTTTCCAATAAAGGTTCATATGAGAAAAGGAGATTTAAAAGATTTTTTAAACTATATTAATGGAAATTCAATTGTACCTATATATAGAGGTAATGATGATTTTATATATGAAAATAAAAGAATAGCGTCTCATATATTAGTACCACTAACTAGAGAGAAAGAAGGAGTAATTATTAAAAAGGCATCTGAAAGTATACCAATAGATATGAGATACTTGTTATATCAGCATTTGGGAAATTTAGTTACTGTAAAAACTAAAAAGGTAAAAAAAATTCGTACAGAAAGATATATTGATTTGGAAACTGAGAGAAAAGGTATAGTGGAAAGAGGAATATTTAAAGAAGAGAGTGCACATATTTCTGAAGGCAGAATTGAAAAGGAAATTTGATTTTATGTTAATAATATGGTAAAATGTAGATATATAATTTTGTAAAACAGGAGGAAAACAATATGAAGAAACGGGTTTTAGTAATTTTTTTAGCAGTGGTGATGATACTTGTATTATCAGCTTGTGGGCAAAAGGGAGAACTAAAGACCCTTCGGGCTCAGGTAAAAAAGTATCAAAATGAACTTTTTGATGCTAATGACAAGATTAAAGAAAAAGATGAAAAAATAGCTTCTTTAGAACAAGAAGCACAAAATTTTGCTACTGAAAAAGACTCTTTGCAAAAGGAAATAGAGGATTTAAAGGAGCAAAATTCATCTACAACGGAAAAACTTAAAGCAACTGATTCTAGTACAAATTCTGATGGACAGCAACTAATGGACTTGATGTTTCCAGTAGATGGAAAATCATATATTGCTAGTCAGAGTGTGATCTTCTATAGAGACAAAATATTATCTCAAAGAGTTGGTACTGGAGATGAAATTCGCTTTATTAGCAAAAATCAGGAAGAAGTAGTTGCTGATAAAGAAAAAAATCTTAAGGTCTGGGTGTCAAGAAGCGAAAATGGTTTATTGTATTCGGCGGATAAACCTGGAATTAAAGAGCCCTAGACTTCAATCTGTTTACCCTCTTCTATTTTTTTAGAAGAGGGTTTTTCAATAATGAAAATTTTATATTCTACCTTGAATTTTAATAGTTTCTAGTTATGCAAAGAATAAGTCGTCTAAAAGATTGATATATAGATATTTTTTGTCAAAAATAAAATCTTTAGTCTTCCTATGGGACTTTGACAAAGAATATTTATGTATCAATCTTTTGGACGGCTCTACAAAATTTACTTTTAACAGTAATATACAAGTGATTATTTAATAAAAAGAGATGGTATTATTTAATAAAAAGAGATGGTATTAAATATTGAAAAAAAATAATTAAAGTGTTAAAATATATTGATATTAAAATTATAAAACAGGAGGAAGGGTCAATATGAAAGGACGGATTTCACTATTAATACTGCTTGTGGTAATACTTGTAACTTTAACATCTTGTGGTAGTGGTACTAAAAAAGGTTCAAAAGAACTGCAGCAATTAAGAGAACAAGTAAAGACATTACAAGAAGAAAATTCTGAACTGCAAAAGGAAAATAAAGAATTAAGCAAGGCAAAAGAAATTTTTGAAAAACAAATAAATAATAAAGGACAGCAAATTACCAACGAAAGTTTTTTAGAAATATTTTTTCCGATTACAGGACTTGAATACAGAGCAGATGACAACGTAGAATTTTATGCTGATAGCGAAATGTATCAATTTATAGGTACAGGAAAAGACTTAGTATTTATATCACCTGAGGTGCATTACATTGAACAATTAGATAAATATGCAGTAAGAGGAGTGGATAGCATTCTTTTTACAAATAGAGATCCAAATTTGAAATGAAAACTGTTAATCCTTCTCAATTATTATTGGGAAGGATTTAAAAATTTTTTAATGTTAAAAATTTTTAAATTTTATTATTGTTCTAACTTTTATTTGAAAACAAAATTTGAATATGAAAATTAGAAATATATTGAATATGAAGAAATGGCAGCTTAAATAGCTGCCATAATCTTCCTAAAAATTGTGCTTCGCTCAGATGGAGAAAGTTTTAACAGATAATCATATGTAAGATCATCAATATATTCTCCATTTGAGAATCTGCTTTGGCCTTCAGATGTAGATAAATCTATATCTGAAAGTCTGAGGTGTAATTCTTCTGGACGAAACATTCCAGAAAAATTTTCGATGACTTCAAGCATGAATTCATATTTCATGCTTAACAAACTGTTTATGATAAAATTTTTCATAAACGGCCTCCTTTCGGAATCAAAACATCGAGTTACATAATATTATTTTAACATAAAATGCAAAAAAAAGCAATGTTAAAATTTAGTCTAGATTAAAACTTCTAGTTTAAAAGTATATCATTCAAAAGGTTAATACATAAACATTTTTGGTCAAAAACTTATCTAGGGTCTTTATGTAGGTCTTTGACAAAAAAATATTTATATATTAACCTTTTAAATAACTCTACAAAATTAAGTTTTAATTGTAGTAAATAGCAACAAAAACAAAACAAATATTTGCATAAATATTGACTTTTTATAAAATTTAGTTATATAATAACCGAAGAAAAAAGGAAAAGGCGGGAAGAAAATGAAAGAAGAATTTTTAAAATTACTAAGAACAGTTAATAGAGAAGGAATAGAAAGTTTGATACAATTTCTAGAAAAATCAGACTTTTTTATAGCACCAGCAAGTACAAGATTTCATGGAGATCATGAAGGTGGACTTGCAGAACATAGTATGAAGGTATATGAAATTTTAAAACATAAAGTAGCAAATAATATAAAAGGTATAGAGGTACCAGAAGAATCAATAATAATAATAGGTTTATTACATGATATATGTAAAACAAATTTCTATAAAGTAGATTATAGGAATGCTAAAAATGCTCTTGGAGTATGGGAAAAAGTACCTTATTATACCATAGATGATACAATACCATATGGTCATGGTGAAAAGTCTGTGATGATGATTACAGAATATATAAAATTAACACCAGAAGAAAAATATGCTATACGTTGGCATATGGGATATACAGAGCCAAAAGAATTATATAATAGTATAGGAGTTGCATATACTAAATATCCAATAGCATTACTAACACATGAAGCAGATTTAGAAGCAACATATTTTTATAATATTTAAAGGAGGAAAACGAAAGAAATGTTTGCATATATAAAAGGAACATTAGAAATGAAAATGACTGACTATGTTGTAATAGATGTAGGGGGATTAGGATATAAAATATATATGTCATCAATTGGAATGGAAAAATTAGGAAGTATTGGCGAACAAGTAAAAGTATATACATATTATAGAGTGAGAGAGGACGATGTTAGTATATATGGATTTAATAGTAATGAAGAGTTAAGAATGTTTGAATTATTATTATCAGTAAGTGGTGTAGGTGCAAAAACAGCTTTATCAATGTTAGCTGTTTGTACTCCTTCTGAATTTGTCCTAGCTATAGTATCAGAAGATATAAATGTATTAACTTCAATTCCAGGTATAGGTCCAAAATCAGCTAAAAGAATAATATTAGAATTAAAAGACAAAATAAAGAAAGAAGAACAAATTCAAGAATTAACAAGAGCCTCAAAAGGAATACAAATTTCTACTAAAGTTCAAGAAGCTATACAAAAAGATAATGTGATTTCAGAAGCAGTTGCAGCACTTCAAGTATTAGGATATAACAGAAAAGAAATAGAAAAAGCATTCGAGACAATAATTGATAAAGAAAATATGACAACAGAAGATTTAATAAAAAGAGGATTAGTTATTTTAAGTAAGTAGGAATGTTAATTTTTGATTAATTTTGGAAACATTTCTTAAATTTTAGAAACAAAATTTTAAACATTTATAGAATATTTCAAAGATTTGTAAAAATTTGAAGAAAGGAGAGTATGGTTATTTAAGTTATTTAAATATATCATATAGGAGAAAAATGAATTCAAAAGAACCGCTAGCATTTAGAATGAGACCTAAAACTTTAGATGAATATGTTGGACAAGAACATGTTTTAGGAAAAGACAAGATATTATATAGAACGATTAAAGCAGATAGACTATCTAGTATTATTTTGTTCGGACCTCCTGGATGTGGAAAAACATCACTTGCAAGAGTAATAAGTGAAACAACTAAATATAAGTTTTATAAAATAAATGCAGTGACATCAGGTGTTGCAGATATTAAAAAAGTAATTGAAGAAACAAAAAATTTTATGCTAAATCCAACTGGTAAAAGTATACTATTTATAGATGAGATACATAGATTTAACAAATTACAGCAAGATGCATTACTACCATTTGTAGAAAATGGTACTATCATCTTAATCGGAGCAACAACAGAAAATCCATATTTTGAAGTAAATAAAGCTTTAATATCTAGGTCAATGGTAATAAAATTAGAACCACTAACAGAAAAAAATATATATACTATTTTAAAGAATGCATTGGAAAGAAAAGATGGTTTGGGAGAATATAATATAAAAATATCAGACGAGACGCTAAGAAAATTATCTATAATTGCAAATGGTGATGTAAGAACAGCATTAAATGGATTAGAAATAGCAGTATTAACCACAAATATGGATACAGATGGTTATATACATATAACAGATGACATTATAAAAAATAGTGTGCAAGACAGAAAAGCTATATTTGATAAAAATGGAGATACACATTATGATAATATAAGTGCATTTATAAAATCAATGAGAGGTTCAGATCCAGATGCAGCTGTTTTTTATTTAGCCAGAGCTTTAAATGGAGGAGAAGACCCAATGTTTTTAGCAAGAAGAATAGTTATTTGTGCATCTGAAGATGTTGGAATGGCAAATCCTAATGCATTAGTTGTTGCAAATAGTGCAATGCAAGCTGTACATATGATTGGAATGCCAGAAGCAAGAATATTATTGTCAGAAGCAGCAATTTATGTGGCAACTTCTAAAAAATCCAATGCTTCATATATGGCAATAAATATGGCATTAGATGATGTGAAAAATAAAGATACTGGTGAAATTCCTATGCATATTAGAAATGCACCAATTGAAAAGATGAAAGAATTAGGATATAGTGAAGGATATCTTTATCCTCATGATTTTCCAGGTCATTATGTCGAACAACAATATTTGCCAGACAAAATGCTTGGTACGAAGTATTATATAAAAGATGAAAATATTACTTAGGAAATTTATAATTTTATTTGTGGTAGTTATTTGAAAATAATTTTTTATTGATTTTATTTTATTAGAATTGAAAGTTTAATTAATTAAAAATATTTTTATTTAAATATTAAAAGTGTCTTTAATTAAATTTTTATATTATTATCAAAATTCTAAAAATTATAAATAAGCATAATGATATAAAATGAAAGTAAAAAATATAAAATTTAATAATAAAATATAAAAAAATGGAAAACCTACTAAAAAAGTAAGTAGGTTTTTTAATATGGTTAAAAATATAAAATTAGCTTTAATTGGTATAATATCTGGATTTGTAAGTGGATTTTTTTCAACAGGTGGAGGATTAATTTTAGTACCAGCATTTATGTATTTGGTAAAGTTGAAATCAAATGAAGCGAGAGGAACATCGGTTTTTTGTATACTACCAATGGTAATAACTAGTAGTTTTTTCTATTATCAGGGACATTTTATAGATTGGAAATTATCAATTTTGTGTGCATTAGGAGGGGCAATAGGTGGATATATTGGTGCAAAATTATTGAGAAGGATTCCGGAAAAATATTTAAAAATTGTTTTTGCAATTATTTTGTCCTATGTTGCATATAGAATGTTGACAGCTTGATAATTATATATTAAATGAAATTTTAATATTTTTTTAATTTTAGGAGATAAGTAATGATTAAAATTTTAATTGGTGTACTTTCAGGTATTGTAAGTGGAACTGGTATGGGTGGAGGTACAATATTAATTTTTTTGCTTACTATAATTTGTAATATTGATCAGCATGTAGCACAGGCTACTAATTTAATTTTTTTTATACCCACATCAATAATGGCAATTATAGTAAATTTAAAAAATAAAAATATAAATTTAAAATTAGGAATATATATTGCAATATTTGGAATATTAGGAGCAATTATAGGTGCTAATATTGCTGTATATACAGATGTTAATCTGCTAAAAAAATATTTTGGCGGATTTTTAGTAATTATAGTTTTTCATGAAATATATTCCATATTTAAAGAGTATAAAAAAGGAAAAAATGATAACAATATATTAAAAAAGGAAAAGGAGGATTAATTATGAAATTTACTAAAGGATTAATTTTAGGTGGAATAGTTACAGCAGGATTACTTATGATGTATTCAGAAAGTGATATGATGAATAAAAATAAAAAGAAAATGATGAAAAAAGGAAAACAATTTGCTAAAAAAATAGGTGTTATATAAAAGTAAAAAGGCAAAAATTTTGCCTTTTTACTTTGTGTGAAGTTCCTATTTACAGTCTTTTTCATAATCTTTTTCGCAATCTTTTTTACATTCTTTTTCGCATTTTTTTTCGCAATCTTTTTCACATTTTCTTTCGCAATCTTTTTCAAATTTCTTTTCACAATCTTTCTGATCATCTTTACATTTTTCTTCGTATTTTGGCTTTTCTTCTAAAAAGCAATCACATTTTTCATGCTTTTCACCTCTTAGACATTTACCTTCATGATGGCATTTAGCACATATTTTAATTTTTCTAGTATCGTTTACCCATATTTGTAAAGCATATTTTCTTCCTGGACATAATGGTCCAAATACGAATTCTCCTTCTTTGTCTGTGAAAGTATGACCTATAGGTCTTCTTTCTTCTTTACCACAATCATATACGATTTCTACTAG
Organism: uncultured Clostridia bacterium; assembly: GCA_904419095.1. Classification (GTDB taxonomy): domain Bacteria; phylum Bacillota; class Clostridia; order TANB77; family CAG-508; genus CAG-269. Next base: position 9,950 of record CAJFQT010000017.1, read on the forward strand.
TTTTACTACAGCGTCACAAACTGGTTCTTTGAAACAATTTTTTACAACTCCATATATTACATCTCTATTGTCTTCTGTCCAAGTGAAAAAGTACCAAAAACAAATTAAATAAAAAATATTTTTATGTTGTAGTCTTTATCTATTACTATGTAATCAATCACAGATAGCCATAATCTTCTTTTTTTTGTTCTAGATAACAATTTATATCTTGAATTGAAATCATTGCTTAAAAATGATTTTAAGATGTCTAAATTAGTATCAGGAATATTAGTTTCTATTTTTGCTTGTTGTTTATATAATTCATCTAGTTGTGTTACATATTCTTTATAATCTTTTTCATAATCTTCAATTCTTATTAAATCTCTTACATATAAATCTTTTAGTTTAGATAATTTGTTTTCTATTGAGTTTATTTCTTTTGACATATCTATTTCTTTGTAATGTTTTTCTTTGTATTCATAGTCAGAAATATATTTTTCCAACTGAATTTTAAATTCTTTTAATAGTTTTTCTTCAATTTTTATTTCGTTAAAGTTGGTTTTACAAGAACATTTCATTGCTAGATGATGTCTTTTGCATATATAGTAGTATCTTGAACTTTCATTATTTTTTGAGTAAAATTTTCCTCCTAAAGTATAGCCACATTCAGCACATTTTAATAAACCTTGAAAAATATATCCGCCAGAATTTTGTGCAGATGGCTTTCTAGCATTTTTCTTTAAATATCTTTGTGTATTTTCAAAATCTGCTTTATCAATTATTGCAGGGCAAAAATTTTCAATATCTCCATATCTGGTTTGCTTAGTTCCAATATATAATTTATTTGTAAGTATCCTATATGTTCTCATATAATTTAATTGCAATTCTGGGTATTTTAAATCTAATTTTTGAAAAGTTTGATAAGCACTAGTGGTTTCTTTATAGAATTTAAAAGCATCTAGTATGACTTGCTTTTTATTTTCATCTATAACAAGTTTTTTATTTTCTCTTTTTAAACCGATTGGTATTTTTCCACTTATTAATTCTTTGCTTTCTACTTTTGTTTTAAACACACTTCTAATTCTTTCTGAAGTTTGTGCAGATTCATTTTCTGCAACAGAAAGCATTATATTTATATGTAATCTTCCATTTGCGGTAGAACTATCATATTTTTCAAAAACTGTTTGCCAAAATACACCATGTGCATCTAATACATCTAATACTTTATAATAATTTCTAACACCCCTTGAAAGTCTGTCTAATTTAGTTATAAGTATTCTGTTGATTTTATTTTGTTCGACATCTTTTAAAAGCTTTTGCAAAGCGGGTCTTTTTAAATTAGTAGCGGAAAAGCCATCGTCTTCATAAATTCCATAAATATGAAAACCATTTTTTAATGCATATTTAGTTAGTTCTTCTCTTTGAGTTCTTAAACTATCCCCATTTATTGCTTGTTCTTCTGTACTGACTCTTACATATAAAGCTACTTCTTCGGCAATTTTTCTTTCATTTTCCATTATTCAAAAGCTCCTTTGATTTTTGCTTCTTTGACTCTACCTATTATTTCAACAGGTAGATTTTTTATATCATCAAAACTAAATTTCTTCTTTGGATAATATGGGTTCATAGAATGTAGTTCTATACCATCATTAGTTTTTATTACTTTTTTTACAGTAGCTTCATCTCCGTTAATTAAAATAATTGCAGTTTGACCACTTTCTACATCGCTTTGCTTGTGAACTATAACTAGATCGCCTTCACTTAGAAGCGGAAGCATACTGTCTCCTGTTACTTTTAAAGCAAAGTATTCACTTATATTTTTTTCATAGTTTTTTACTATGTCACTATCTGTAATATAACCAGTTATATTTTCTTCAGCTAGCCAGTCGTAGCCTGCTTTTACTGTGCCTAAAATAGGTATTTTATTTTTTGTAATATCAATATCAGCATCTTCATTCAATTTAAACTCTTGTTTGTCATCTAACATCTTTAATAAATCATCAATTGGTATATTCATTGCTTTTGAAATATATTTAACACTGTCTAAAGTAGGAGCAATAGGTTTTCCTGTTCTATAGTCTGTATTTTTTTCTAACATAGAAATATATGTATAGCTTAAACCACATTTGTTAGCAAAAGCTCTTAAAGATAAATTGTGCTCTTCTCTATATTTTTTTATAACTTCTCCTAAAAACATTGTATCCTCCTAAGTATTGATATATCTATATTGTACAACATATTAAACAAAAAGTCAAAAAAATTTTTTATTTTTTTGTTTAATATACTTGACAAATAAAAACAATAGATATATAATCCGTTTAACAAGTTAAACAAAAGGAGGGAAAAAATGAAAAATAGATTAAAAGAACTAAGAGAATATAGGGGAATGTCGCAAGAAGAATTGGCAGAAAAATCAGGTGTATCAAGAACAACAATTTCTGAATTAGAGACAGAAAAGAAAGAGGTTACTACTAATATTACATTAGAAAGAATTGCAAAAGCTTTAGGAGAAAAAGTGTCAAATATTTTTTTTATCAGTTAAGTTTAACATACTAAACAAAATATCAACAAGTACAAACCATACGAATAAAGATAAGGAGAGGTGGTGGTTTTGGAAAATAAAGAAGACAAAACGCAATTTACGTTAGAACATGCACAAATATTTTTTCAAACTTTTGCAGATTTATTAGCAGAAGAATATGCACCAAATATAGAAGTAAAAGCAATAGTTAGAAAAAAAGAAAAATAAACGAAAGAAGGTGAAACAAATGAAAAAAAGAAAACTAGATAAAAACAAAATAGGTTTTGCAATAACATTCATTATAACAACAGCATTGTTAATAAATAGAATTGTACAAGCAGGAACAATATTTTGTTTGACAACAATTTATAGATAGAAAGGAGGGAAAGTCAATGTTTGTAAAAACAGTAATAAGGCAAGGAACAAAAATACACGATTTAGAAAGACAATTACAACAAGAAAAAGAAAGCAACGCAGGATTAAGGAATGAAATAGCAGAAAGAAATTTAGAAGTAAGAAGATTAAAACAATTTGCAGACAAGATAACACGTATTATGCTAGGAAAAGGAACAATAGTTGATAAATACGACAAAGTAAAGGAGCTAGTTGACAATTTGCAACGTGACAACTAACTCAAATAAAAAACGATTAAATATATGTTATATGCTCAATTATAGCATAGAAAAAGGAGAAATGTCAATGGAAGACGAGGGAAATGTTTTTGAGTTGATAGCAGAAGAATGCTATTACGATGATAAATGGGAGGAAGAAAAATGGAAGAAAACAAATTAGAACTTGTAAAGCCAGAGTTTAATGGCGAGATACAAGCAAAAATAAAAAGTGTTGGAGAAATAGAATCTAACATGAAAGAAGTAAAGGGATATGTTAAAGAACTTAATAATTATTATAAAAATATAAACTTTACAGAAGAAACAATGAAAGAAGCAAAAGACGAGAAAGCAAAAGTAAATAAATTTAAAATACAAGTGGCAGATTACAGAAAAAATATAGTAGCAGAATATAATAAACCAATTAAAACATTTGAAGAAACAGCAAGGGAAACAGAAAAATTATTAACAGAAACATACAATACAATAAATAAACAAGTGGTAAGTTATGAAGATGAACAAAAAAGAAAGAAAGAACAACAAATAAAAGACTATTTTGAAGAATATAAAACAGCCAATGACATTGATTTTATTACATATGAACAAGCAAATATAAACATAACGTTAAATGCAAGTTTAAAGAGCTTAAAAGAGCAAGCAAAAATCTTTGTAGACAAAATAGCAGATGACTTAAGACTAATAGAAACACAAGAATGCAAAGAAGAAATTTTAGTTGAATATAAACAAAATTTAAACGTAAGTAGAGCAATACAAGAAGTAGCAAACAGACATAAATTATTAGAAGAAGAAAAGAGAAAACAAGAAGAAAAGGTAGTTACTATTGTTTCTAATGAAAATCACGAGATAACAAAAGAAAGTCATGAGCAATTAGAACAAGTATTCAATAAGCCACTAGAAAGACCAGAAGAACAAAAACAAGAACCTATACTAACACTTAAATTTACAGTAAGAGGATCTAGAGAAAAATTGAAAGAATTGAAAAATTTCTTAATACAAGGAGGATATGATTATGAGTAATCTAGTTACAAATAGACCTAAATTTAGTGTAGCAATACAAAGTGATATGTATAAAAATTTAATAAATCAAACATTAGGAGATAAAGACAGGGCAACAAGATTTATTGCGAGTATATCAAGTGCAGTAGCAACAAATCAAGCATTACAAGAATGTGATGCAGGGACAATATTAAGCGGGGCTTTATTAGGAGAAAGTCTAAATTTAAGTCCTAGTCCTCAATTAGGACAATATTATTTAGTACCTTTTAACGACAGTAAAAAAGGCTATAAGGTAGCTCAATTTCAATTAGGATATAAAGGATACATTCAATTAGCTATTAGAAGTGGACAATATAAAAAATTAAATGTATTAGCAATTAAAAAGGGAGAATTAATTAAATACGACCCACTAAATGAAGAAATAGAAGTAAATCTTATTGAAGATGAAGAAGAAAGAGAAAATGCAGAAACAATAGGATATTATGCAATGTTTGAATATACAAATGGTTTCAGAAAGTCTCTTTATTGGTCAAAATCTAAAATGGAAAAACACGCATTAAAATATTCAAAAGGTTATGCAGCACACAAAGGTTATACATTCTGGGAAAAAGACTTTGATGGAATGGCTTATAAAACAATGCTAAGACAATTAATCTCTAAGTGGGGAATTATGAGTATTGATATGCAACAAGCAGTAGAAAAGGATATGGCAACTATAAATACAGACGGAACATATGAATATGTAGACAATGAAGAAGATATAGTTATTCAACAAGAAGAACCAAAAGAAGAAATAGAAGTACAAAATGAAAATACTGAAAAAGAGGTATCTATGAATGAACTATAAAATTATCAGTAGTTGTAGCACAGGAAATGCAATAATTATAAGAGACATTATACTAATTGACTGTGGAGTTACATTTAAAAGATTAGAAAAGTATTATAAGAAATTAAAAATCGTGTTATTGACACATATTCACACAGACCACTTCAAAAAAGCAACTATTAGAAAATTAGCACAAGAAAGACCGACTTTAAGGTTTGCGTGTTGTGAATGGTTGTTACAACCTTTACTAGAATGTGGAGTAGATAGAAGAAATATAGACGTGTTACAAATTGGAACGAAATACGATTATAGACTGTTTAAAATTGTACCTATAAAATTATACCATGATGTACCACAATGTGGATATAGAGTGTTATTTGATGATTACAAAGTTATATATGCGACAGATACAAGAACTCTTGAAGGCATAACAGCAAAAAATTATGACTTATATCTTATTGAAGGTAACTATGAAGATGAAGAATTAGAGGAAAGAATAAGAAAGAAACAAGAAGTACAACAATATTGTTATGAATATAGAGCAAGACAAACACATTTAAGCAAGGGACAAGCTAGTGATTTTCTATTAGAAAATATGGGAGATAATTCAGAATATGTGTTTATGCACGAACATGTAGAGAGGTAAATAAATGGAATTTGAAAAATTATATATGTTTAATCCTTTTACGATTCAAAATGCAGATAGTAAACAAATCGCAGGTACATATATTAAGTTGCAAAATATGTTGGTGGAAAATGCAGATACAGGCTTTCTAATATCAAAAAATATAGAGATTTATGCAAATATGAACTACTTAATAGGAGAAATGATAGCAAGAATACAACAAGAATATGACACATTAAAAACAGAAATTTCTATACAAGAAAATAAACAAGTATATATGCAAAGAAAACAATGGCAAGAAACACAAAAAGAAAAGCCACCTGCAATGAGTTATTTTGAAGCTATGGCAAAGGAATATGTAAAAGAAGATAGCAAAAAATTAGCAGAATTAGGTGCTAGATTATTTAGATTTAAGAAGGCATATGAAAGTATAGATAGTAAACAAAATGCCCTAAAAAAGAAACTAGAGGCGATTAGATATGAAATCTAAAGAGGAATTTTGTATTATGCCTGAAAGTTCATATTATGAAACAGAACGATTTTACGGAAGTGAAAGGCATGAAGTATTTGAAGGCAGGACAGGAAATAGAGATAAATCAATTGAAGACGGACTAGTAATATTTATAACACCGTATGAACATAGAATTAATAAAAATTCAATACACTTAGACCCAAAAAATCCTAAATGGGTAGAAGTAAAGAAAATAGCACAAAGAAGATGGCAAGAATATTACAACAAAACAACAGAAGATTTTATAGCCAGATATGGCAAGAATTATTTATAAATGGAGGTAAAAAAATGAAAAATGAAGATTTAAAAACAGGAATGATATTAGTAACAGAAAAAGATGAATACGTAATGGTTTTAAAAGATACAGCGAATGGAGATATAGTATCAGGTGATACTTGGATGCCAATATATAAAAACACAGAAATGGTGGATTACTTAAAAGTAAAAAAAATATATCAACCACTAAATAATAAGGCATATCTTGCAAAAAATGCAGGATTTATGGAAAGGAATATTGATACAACTAAAAAAGATGTTGGTATTGGTGGATTTCTATTTCCAAATTTTGATGATTATAAACTAATTTGGGAAAGAAAAGAAAGAAGAAAAATGACAGTATCTGAAATATGTAAAGAATTAGGATACGATGTAGAAATTGTAAAAGAAGATTAAGCAACAGGGCAGGACATAAGTAACTGCCCTTAAATTTTACGAAAGGAGAA
>CAJFQT010000018.1 GCA_904419095.1 uncultured Clostridia bacterium
TGTAAAAGTAGACATTCCATCAGGAATGATTGAAACAGAAACAGAAAATATGTTAAAAGATATTGAAACAAGATTATCATATCAAGGATTAAAATTAGATCAATATCTTCAAATGTTAGGAAAAACAAGAGAAGATATGCTAAAAGAATATGAGCCTCAAGCAATAGAATCTATTAAATCAAGACTAATGTTAGAAGCAGTTATAAAAGCAGAAAAAATAGAAGCAACAGATGATGAAATTGAAGCAAAAATGAAAGAAATGGCAAAAAATTATGGAAGAGAAAACGACGAAGAATTCATGAAAAATGAAAATGTAGCAAACTACATAAAAGAAGGAATAAAATCAGAAAAAGCAGTAGAATTTTTAGTAAAAAATGCAAAAATAAAAAAATAGTCTATAATATAATAAATAAAAATTTTTAGAGAATAGCTAAATAAATTATAAGACTGTTAAATTTGCAATTAGTTGATAGGATATTTAATAGAAAAAGGGAGAGGATGAAAAATGATATTCAAACTCGCCCTTTTTCAAATATTTTGTTACAGTTTAGCATAGTAAAAAAATAAGCCGTCAGAAAGATTGTTATAAATATTTTTTGAAAAAACATAATTTACTAAAGAAAATTCATATCTTTTTGTAGTAGGCTTTACAAAAAAATAAATTATAGTATATAATGCATATGAAATGAAATATTTTGGAATATAAACATTTAAACGAAAAAAGTAACATTATAATGTCCTATCCAAAATGTTTCAAAAAAAGGAGGAAGAAAAATGTTTGAAAAAAATAGTTTAGTACCATATGTAATTGAACAAACAAGTAAAGGAGAAAGATCATACGATATTTTCTCAAGATTATTAAAAGATAGAATAATATTTTTAGGAGAAGATGTAAATCCAACATCAGCAAGTTTAGTAATTGCACAATTATTATTCTTAGAGTCAGAAGATCCAGATAAAGAAATATCATTATACATTAACTCACCAGGAGGTTCTATAACAGATGGTATGGGAATAATAGATACAATGAATTATATTAAATGCCCAATATCAACAATCTGTGTAGGATTAGCAGCAAGTTTTGGTGCAGTATTACTTGCAAACGGAACAAAAGGAAAAAGATTTGCAACACCAAATTCAGAAATATTAATACATCAACCACTAATTGGAGGTGGAGGAATTTCTGGTCAAACAACAGAAATAAAAATCCATGCAGACCATATGATTAGAACAAGAGAAAAATTAAATAAATTATTAAGTGAAAAAACAGGTCAACCAATAGAAAGAATAAATCAAGATACAGAAAGAGATCATTACATGACAGCAGAAGAAGCACTAGAATATGGATTGATTGATGGAATTATGGATAAAAGAGCATAATAAGGTTACAATAGAAAATAAAATAGAAAAGCATAAAAGAGGAGAATAATGATGCCAAGGAAAGATGTACCAAAAAGTGTTAGATGTTCTTTTTGTGGAAAATCACAAGAAAACGTCAAAAAAATAGTCGCAGGACCAGGAGTATATATATGTGATGAATGTGTAGACTTATGTGCAAGCATAATAGAAGCAGAAATGTATGAAGATGAAGAAATGGGATACACATTAGCAGAAGAAATTCCAAGTCCTCATGAAATAAAAAAAGTTTTAGATGACTATGTAATAGGTCAAGAAGAAGCAAAAAAAACATTATCAGTAGCTGTATATAATCATTATAAAAGAATAACTCATGAAGAAGAGAAAAAAGATGATGATGTAGAAATTCAAAAAAGTAATATACTACTACTAGGCCCAACAGGATGTGGAAAAACATTACTTGCAAGAACATTAGCTAAAATATTAAATGTGCCATTTGCAATAGCAGATGCTACAACACTAACAGAAGCAGGATATGTAGGTGAAGATGTTGAAAATATTTTGTTAAAACTTATTCAAGCAGCAGATGGTGATATAGAAAGGGCAGAAAAAGGAATAATATATATAGATGAAATTGACAAAATAACTAGAAAGTCAGAAAATCCATCAATAACTAGAGATGTCAGTGGAGAAGGAGTACAACAAGCATTACTAAAAATAGTAGAAGGAACAATAGCATCAGTACCACCACAAGGAGGAAGAAAACACCCTAATCAAGAATTAATTCAAATAAATACTGAAAATATTTTATTTATTTGTGGTGGAGCATTCGAAGGATTAGAAAAAATAATAAAAGATAGAACAGGCAAAAAGGGAATAGGCTTTGGAAGTGAAATTCAAAGTGATAAAGAGATTGATAAATATGAAATATTCAAAGAACTATTACCACAAGATTTATTGAAATTTGGACTAATACCAGAATTTATAGGAAGACTTCCAATAATAGCAACAATAAAAGGATTAGACAAAGAAGCACTAATCAAAATAGCAACAGAGCCAAAAAATTCTCTAGTAAAACAATATCAAAAATTGCTAGAATTGGATGGGGTAGAACTTGAATTTACACAAGAGGCATTAGAAGCAATAGTAGATAAAGCAATAGAAAGAAAAACAGGTGCAAGAGGATTACGTTCTATAATAGAAGAAATAATGAGAGATATAATGTATGATGTTCCTTCAAATCCAAAAATAGAGAAGTGTACAATTACTAAGGAAACAGTATTAAATAATGCTGGACCTACTCTTGTTATTAATGAAAATAAAGAGGAAAAACCCAAATTAAGAGAAAAGAAAAAAAGAGAAATACCTAATCAAAAAGAAACAGCATAACAGCATAGAATATGGGCTAGTATATAAGTATTTTTAAAAAATATTTATATGCTAGCCTTTTTAATTAATTTTTATAATATTCAAGATAAAAGCCGATTTTTCCTATACAATAACAAAAGTAGCAAAGCTACATCAGCATGACTCACGTAAGTCTTTTCATAGGTAACTTTTCTTGTTGTATACTGAAAAAATGAAGTTAAACATCAGCTTGACAAATAAAAAATCGTATATATATAATACCTAAAAATAAGAAACTGAAATATAATATTAACAAAATTTAGAAGGAAAGGTAAAAAAGAAAATGAAAGGAAAACATTTTAAGAAAAATGAAATTCATTTTTTTAGGAAAGCATTAATTTTAATACTAGCAATAATTTTTATTATTTCTTTAGTTGTAATAATTTTTTGGTTAAAAAGCAATATACAATTGTCAAAGATTGAAAAAGAAGTAATAGAGCAAGTTGTAACTGAAAATAATGAAGAGTCAGAAGAGAAAAAGGGAAGTATATCTGTAGATTTTCAAAAATTAAGTGAAATTAATTCTGATGTGATTGGTTGGATATATATTAAAAATACAGATATAAATTATCCAATTTTTCAGACAGATGATAATGAGTATTATTTAAAACGTGATATTTATAAGAATTATAGTTCGTGTGGAAGTATTTTTTTAGATTGTAATAGTAATATAGACTTTTCAGATGATAATACTATCATATATGGTCACAATTTAAAAAATCAAAAAATGTTCGCAGATTTAGCTAAGATATATAATGGAGAATTAGGAGAAAGTATAGAAATAGAGATTTATTTAAAAACCCAAGTAAAAATATATGAAGTAATAACTTCATATGAAGAAGAACCTAATTTGGAAATAATTGAAAGAAATTTTAAGGAAAATGGAAAAGAAGAGTATATTAATAAAAATATGGAAAAAAGTAAGGTTAAATTTAAATATACTGCAAGTTTGACAAATAATATTATAACACTTGTTACATGCGATTCTACGGGAAAAAACAGAATTGTTGTAACTGCAGTAGAAAAAATATGACATAAAAAGTCAATTGAAAAAGTAAGAATTATAACATACTATAGCATTAATAAAATTAGGTTAATTTCGTAAATTAATCTATAAAAATAGGAGATAGAAAACATGAAAAATTTAAAAGCAGTTTACAATTCTAAAGAGAAAGCGAGTAAGAAGATAATAAAAATAAAAGAATATAGCAGATTAATAGTGTAATAAAAATATACACTAATTTAACATGTTTTCTATTTCAATAATAAGGAAGGGGTAAAAAATGAAAAGAAAAAGTTTAAAATTATCATTAATTATCACATTAATTATGTTATTAGTATGTTGTATTAGTCTAAAAAGCAATGCAGCAGATGTAGCACACTTTACTATGAACAATGTAAGTGGTGAAGTAGGACAAACAGTTAAAGTAGAATTAAAGGCACAAACAGAGTTAAAATTAGAAGACACAAGCATAAAAATATCATTTGATAATAAAAAATTATCTATTTCAAATGATAACATAACAGTAGGAGATGTATTTACTAAATATTTCTATGATTATAATGTAACAGATTCAGGAGAAATTAGATTTGGAGTAGCATCTTCAGATGAATTTACAGTACCAACAGGAACAACTATACTTACAATGAATTTTAAAATTTTAGATGGAGCAGTAGGAGCAAACAACTTAGAACTATATGCAGATTCAAGTAGCTCAACAGAAATTTTTGAAGATAGTGCAAAATCTACAATTACAGGAATTCAACCAGTAACAGGTTTAAAACTAAATAAAACACAAGGAACACTAAATGTTGGGCAAGAAGAAACATTAGTTGCAACAGTAGAGCCAACAACAGCAACAAATAAAACAGTTACATGGAGCTCAAGTGATTCTAAAGTAGCAACTGTTTCAAATGGAAAAGTTGTTGCAGTAGCACCAGGAACAGCAACAATTACAGCAAAAGCTGGAAGCAAAACAGCAACATATACAGTAACAGTTAAAGCACCATTAACAGGAATTGCTTTAAATAAAACTGAATTAAATTTATTAAAAGGACAATCAGAAACATTAAAAGTTAGCTATGTTCCAGCAAATACAACAGATAGTAAAAACGTAGTTTGGACAACAAGTGATAATTCAATTGCAACAGTAGAAAATGGAGTTGTAAGAGGAGTTAAAGCTGGAAAAGCAACAATTACTGCAAAAGTAGGAAACTATACAAAAACTTGTGAAGTAACTGTAACAGAGATTCCATTAGAAAGTATAGCAATTAATCAAAAAGATGTTGAATTAAATATAAATGAAACAACAAGATTAGAGCTTATATTTAATCCACAAAATATGACAGACAATATAGGAAAAGCAGAATGGAAATCTAGTGATGAGTCAATTGTTTCTGTAAAAGACGGAGAAATAAAAGGATTAAAAGCAGGAACAGCAACAATAACTGTAACAATAAATGGAAAAACAGCTAGCGTAGAAGTTACAGTAACAGAAAAAACTGAAGAAGAAATTAAAGATGAAAACAATGGAAATAATGGAGAAAACACAAATAATAGTGAAAATACAAATACAGAAAGTAATACAAAAGGTGAAGAAAATAAAGAAAATGTAGAAGAAAAACCATCAGTACTACCAAAAACAGGAGATATTGCAATTGGAGTATTTGTAATATTATTAATTGCATCAACAACAGGAATTGTACTTGTTATCAGAAAAAATAAAAAAGCATAATAAATAAAATTGGCACAACACAAATGACAGAAATTTTGTGCTGTGCTTAAATTTTTTATAGGGGGATTATATGTATGAATAAAAAGAGTTTTAAAATAATATGTACAATTTTTATTATTGCAATTATGTGTTTAAATCAAAAAGTATTTGCAACAGAAGATAACAATGTAGTAAATCAAGAAAGCTATAATGAAAGTTATACATTACAAGAATTAATTGAAAGAGGAGAAATAAATCCTCAAATAGAAGAAAACAATAATATAACTAATTTTAGCAGAAATGAAACTAAAAATATACTTACAGCAAAAGCAACAACAGAAGAAGATATGATATATAAAACTGTATATGGAAACACAGACCAAATTTATGTAACAGCAGATTCTAAAAACGATTACTTTGTTACAAATACAATAATAATAGGTCAATATGGAAAACAATATTATGAATTAGTAAGACATGATATAGTAAACAATACAAATACCACCATATATACATCAAAAGATACACATGTAAATATAGCAACATATGTAAGTGGAAATATAATTTATGTAGAAGAAGCACCATATAAAGAATATAATGAGGGAGATTATACAGAAGTATATGTTACAGGATTTGATATATCAAAAGATGAAGTAGTGTATGAAGGAAAATTTGATGTAACAGTAAGTAGAGATGACTATTTTCCAACATTTGCAGTAGACAGTAAACAAAGATTTTATTTTGTTAATAATTTCACAGGAACAAAAGTATTTGACAATAAGGGAACATTAATTTATGAAAGAGAACCAATTAAAGTAAGTGAACAGGCACAATATGAAATAGTAATACACAGCATAACACCAAATGATGAAGGAATGATATTTTCATTAGGATATTATAATTATCCTCCATATGCATATTTAAAAACAGATCATATAGGATTTCAAAGTTTAAAAGAAAATGGAAAATTTGAGAATGATAATTATACATTATTTGGAAATTCAATAGGCACATATTATGTAGAAGACCCACTTTGGAAATTCATAGATGAAGAAGGAAAATATGCAGTTAATCAATATGGACAAATTGCAAAATTTGATTATACAGCAGACAATACTTGTGGGGTAAATATAGAAATAATAGATGACACATTAGGAGAAGTTGTAGATGCAACTATGGGATATTTAGCAAATCCTTCATATTTTACAAGAGATAACAAATTATATCTATTAGGAGCAAACAATATAATTTATGTTTTTGATATAAACAACAACTTTGAAAGAATAGGAAAAATCGAAACAGGAATAGAAACACCAACACAGTATGATAAAATATACAGAATAACAAATATAGGAGAAGATATATACATAAAATACTATAAAACAGAAACAGGAACAAGAGACAGAAAAATAAGTTTAAATTCAATAGAAGAATTCAAAAATATATGGTACACAGAACACATAACACAAACACACAGTAAAAAAGATATAATTGCAAAATACAAAGAAACAGCACCAAAATTTGACTATACAAAAAATATGTTCTCAATAGAGCCATCATTTAAATCACCATATGTAGCAGGAAAACTAAAAGATGAAGTCGTAAATGATACATTAAATCAAATAAACTATTTTAGATGGTTGTATGGAATAAATGAAGTTGAAATAAATGAAGACAAAATGGAAAGAAGCCAAAAAGGAGCAGTAGTACAAGCTGCAAATAATGAAATGTCACACACCCCTAAAAAACCAGCAGATATGAGCCAAGAATTCTATGACGAAGCATATGCAGGATGTAACGCAAGTGCAGAAGAAGGAGACTCATACAATGGAAACTGTTCATATGGAGATCAATCAACAACTTCATCAATAGCAGGATATGTAAGTGACTTAAATAATGTAACAATAGGAAGTTATGTAGGACATAGATTAAATATATTAGACACAGATGTAACAAAAACAAGTTTTGGATATTGTAATGGATATACAGCATTATCAATGTATTATGGAGAAAATGATACAAACAATAATGAACAATTTTATGCATATCCATCAGCAGGAAACTTCCCAATGCAAAACTTCACAACAGACGAATACTGGTCATTCTTATGTAGAGAAAATTATTACATAAAAGACATGAAAATAGAATTTACATATAACAACAAAACATATACACAAGAAAAACGTTCAGTAGAAGGAAGTGCAATAGTATTCAAAATGCCAGATGAACTAATAAACGAATTAGGTGGAAAAGGAAAACAAATGCCACAAGCAAAAATAAATGTAAAATTGACTGGAATGATAAATGATGCTGGTGACACAATAAACTACAACTATGACGTAAATTTCTTTGACATAAATGAAATATTAATAACAGGAATATCATTTAACAACAAAACAGAAACAGCATATGAAGGAAGAACTATATCAGCACAAAGCATAAAAATAGAGCCATCAAATGCAACCGAAAAATACAAAATTGAATGGAGCTCAAGCAATACTGATATTGCAACAATAGATAAAGATGGAAAAATAACATGTAAAAAAATAGGAACAACAACAATAACAGCAAAAATAGGAGAATTCACAACAAGTTACACACTAGAAGTAAAAGAAGCACCACCATACACACTAGGAGACATAAACGAAGACGGGCAAATAAATGCAAGAGATGCAAAACTAGCATTACAGTATTATGTAGGAAAAATAAGTCTAACAGAAACTCAAAAACTAGCAGCAGATGTAAACGAAGACGGAGAAATAAATGCAAGAGATGCAAAATTAATTTTACAATACTATGTAGGGAAATAGGGACGGTCCTTAAAATCCCTCCTAGAAGGGATTTTGGGGACGGACCTTAAATAAAAAACATAAAAAAGCTAAAAATAATTTATTAATGTAGAAAATTTATTGAAAATAAAAAAAGTTATTGTGCATTAGGAACGGAACTTAAAATTTTAGGTGACGTTCCTTAATTTTTAAAGAAAGGAGAAGGTTACTACTTAAAAATATGAAAATATTATAAAAAATATTAGTAGTAACCAAAAAGGAATATGAAAAAAGTAATAAGTAGTATAATAATTTTAATGCTAATATTTTTATCAGTAATATCAATTCCACAGCAAACCAAAGCTTTGTCTAGTTCAGAAATGAAATCTAAATTAGATCAATTAAGGCAAAGCGATATATGGGGAGATGGAAAGTTTTATGACAGATACTATTATGGATGGACTTGTTATGCTTTTGCAAATGAATTAGCATCACAAATATTCGGAAGTTCACATTATGATAATCCGTGGGGATGGGAAGATAAAGGAGCGGATTTATCAGATTTATGTATAGGAGATGTAGTAACATATAGAGAAAGTACATCACCTTCAGGTGAACACGCATTTATAGTTACAAACTTAAAAGGTGATACGATTTATATTACAGAATCAAATTTCTTAGAAAGAAATATAAATCATTGGGAACATAGAACAATGAGCAAAAATGACTTATACGCAAAAGGAATATTATGTGTATGGCATTATAAAGATAGTCATGTGCAAACTCTAGAAGAAAAGATAGAAATAACGCCAATTAATTTAGGAGATGATTTCGTAGCCCAAATTGTTCCAAAAGATGCAACAAACTTAGCAATAGAATGTACAGGAACAACAAGTGGTTCGAATATATATTTACAAAATAGAGATGAGAACTCAAATGCACAAAAATGGAGATTTCAAAGACAAAGTGATGGTTCATATGGAATAATAAATATTCAAACAGGACTTGGAATGGATATATATGGATCAGGAGATGCAAATTATGAAAATGTCCAAGGCTGGTTAGGTGGTCAAGGTGGAGACAAACAGAGTTGGTTTATTTGTGATTATAATGGAGGATACAGATTAGTACCAAGATCATCTAAAAATAGAGATAAAAATTTAGATATTGATACAGTTATAGAAGCAGGAAGAAATATACAACTATATAATATATATAATGATAGTAATCCAAACCAAACATTTAAAATAGAATTTAATACATTTAAACCACAAGGGGAAATACAAAATTTAGGAAGCAATTTTACAGCAAGAATTTGTGCAAAGGAAAACACAAATTTAGTAGCTACCGAAACTGGAAAAACCAATGGTTCGCAAATATCAATGAAAAATTTAGACGAAAATTCAGAAGCACAAAAGTGGTATTTTGAAAGAAATAGTAATGGATCATACAAAATTAAGAATTTAGAATCAAATCTTTATCTAGATATCTATAATTCTGGAAATATAAATGGAGAGCAAGTTCAAATATGGAGTGGAGGATCAGGAGAAAAACAAAGTTGGTATATTTATTCATATAATGGAGGATATCGTCTAGTACCTGAATCATCATCAACAGATTTACGAGCATTTGACATAATAGGTAATGTTAAAAATGGAAGTAATGTACAAATATATGAATGTACAAATAACACTAATAATTCACAAACACTAGACATACAAAAAATAACCGAATATACATTAGGAGACATAAATGAAGATGGACAAGTAAATTCCAGAGACGCAAAATTAGCATTACAATATTATGTAGGAAAAACGAAACTAACAGAAAACCAAAAATTAGCAGGAGATGTAAACAAGGACGGAGAAATAAACTCAAGAGATGCAAAATTAATATTGCAATACTATGTAGGGAAATAGGGACGGTCCTTAAAATCCCTCCTAGGAGGGATTTGGGGGACGGACCTAAAAAAGTTTTTAATATAATATCAACAATTGAATTAAAAATCTGAAAAAATTTTAGATTATAAGTAAGAGGCAGAGAACTTAAAAGTTTTTTACCTCTTATTTTTAATATTTTTTAAAAAGAAAAATAAATACCAAGTAAAAAATATAAATATAAATAACAAAAAAATAAAGAAGATAAAAGAATAGAAAAAATACAAATGGAAATACTTATAATACCAGTTTTATTCAAAGACCGTCCCCAAAATCCCTTCTAGAAGGGATTTTAAGGACCGTCCCTAAATCCCGATTAATCCCGAATAGGAGGAAAAGATGAAAACAATTTACATAAACGGAGAATATATAACATTAGAGAGTAAGAAATGTGAAGCAATTTTAATAGAAGGAAAAATAATATCTAAAATAGGAACAAAAGAAGAAATACTAAAATATAAAGATAAAGAAACAAAAATAATAGACTTAGAAGGAAAAACAATGATGCCTGCATTTATTGACACACATAGTCATTTTTTTGGAGTTGCAAATAATTTTTTACAATTATCATTAGACGAATGTTTAAATATTAAAGAAATACAAAACAAATTAAGAGAATATAAAAATAACATACCTAAAGAAAAGTGGATAATAGCTAATAATTATGACCAAAACTTATTAGAGGAAAGAAGGCACATAAAAAAAGAAGAAATAGATGAAGTGGTAAAAGATAATCCAGTAGTAATAAGTCATAAGTCTGGGCATGGAGGAATTTTTAATACAAAAGCATTAGAAAAATTAGAAATTACAACACAAACAAGACAAATCGAAGGACGGAAAAATAGAAATAATAGATAATCAATTAACAGGTTTATTAGAAGAAAATGCATATATAGAATATATAAAAAAAGTACCAATGCCAAGCTTAGAAGAATTAGTTGAAGCATGTAAAAAAGCACAAGATAAATACTTGAAATATGGAATAACTACACTGCAAGAAGGAATGTTTGTTAAAGAATTAATACCAATATATAAAAAAATTTTAGAAAAGACAATTTTAGCAGTTGATTTAGTAGCATATATTGATATTAAATCAAAAGAAAGTATAAAAAAAGAGTTCCCAAATCACATAAAAAGATATTACAAGAATATGAAAATACAGGGATACAAAATTTTTTTAGATGGTTCGCCTCAACTAAAGACTGCATGGATGAGAACACCATATAAAATAAATAATAATATCAAAGAAGATAAAAAAAATTTGGGTATTAGCACAATGAAAGATGAAGAAGTAATTGATGCAATAAAAATATCAAAAGAAGAAGACATGCAAATTTTAGCTCATTGTAACGGAGATATGGCAACAAATCAATTTATAAAATGTATAAAAGACCAAAATGGAGCAGGTCAAATTAGACCTGTCATGATACATGCTCAATTATTAGGAATAGACCAATTAGAAGAAATAAAAAAATATAATATAATACCATCTTTTTTTATAGCACATATATATTACTGGGGAGATACTCACATAAAAAATTTCGGATTAGAACGAGCGAGCAAGATAAGTCCAGCAAAAAGTTGTTTAGAAAAAGAAATTAAATTCACATTTCATCAAGATTCACCAGTTATAGAACCAAATATGTTTGAGACTATATGGTGTGCAGTAAATAGAAAAACAAAAAATGGTTTAACTCTTGGAGAAGAGGAACAGATCGAAATATTAGATGCAATTAAAGCCGTAACGATAAATGCGGCATATCAATATTTTGAAGAAAGCAAAAAAGGGAGTATAAAAGAAGGAAAAATAGCAGATTTGATTATAATAGATAAAAATCCATTAAAAATAAACAAAGATGAAATTAAAGGAATAAAGATATTAGAAACAATTAAAAATGGCATAAGTTTTAAATTTTAAACCTTTGGGACATTCTTTAATAGCGACACATAATATATATAAGGGGAATAAATTATGTGTTGTAAATGTAATAATATTTTTTATAATGCTATAAAAATATCATTAATAGTAATTTTAATATTTATACTAATTGCAATAATATTTATAGTAAATAATAATCAAGAAAATAAAAATATATTAACAGCAATAGCAAAAGATGGAGATAATCCAGAGGTAGGTAATGCAACAATAAAATTCAGTGAAAATAGAATAGTAGAAGGAACGGCTATTTCTCATGAAGAAGGAAGTGATGAAATCCAAATAAACGAAAGTGGAATTTATCAAATATCTTATCAATTATTTGGAGAAAGAGAAACAATAGGAACATTTAATTTTAATGCAGTAATTTTAGTTAATAATGAGGTATTATTAGATGATACTATAAATGAAAGTCCAATATTAAGAGATAATGTTGCTAACAGAATGACATTAACAAGTACAATTTTTTTAAGACTTCAAGAAGGAGATATTGTAAAATTAGGGGGATTATCTATTGAAGATATTATTTATACTAGAGCACGTATTGATATTGAAAAAATAGCATAAAAAAAATGCACATATAAAGTTCTAAAAATTTATATGTGCATCAAATAATTATGCATAATTATATTAAATAAAAAAGTTTTAACAAAATATTTATTAAATAAACACTAAAAACAAAAAAACACTATTAAAATTTACTATTATATGATATAAACTCTATAATAAAACATATAATAATCTGAAAGAGGAGATTTTATGATAAATAAAGAAATAGTACAAGCGCTTGAAGAAATTTGGAATTATATGAAGCTAGATATGAAAATAGAAAAATCCGATTTAATAATTGGATGTGGTTGTTTGAATTTAGAAATTCCAGTAAAATGTGCAGACCTATTAAAAGAAAATTATGCACAAAATATTTTATTTTCAGGAGGACTTGGAAAACTAACAACAGATAAATTTCAAAAAACAGAAGCGGAAATATTTAAAGACATAGCAATAGAAAAAGGTATAGAACCAAGAAAAATATATCTTGAAAAAGAATCTACAAATACAGGAGATAATTTTAGTTTTTCTTTAAAAATTATAGAAAAGTATAAAATAAAATCAGATAAAATAATAATAGTTCATAATAATTTATCACAAAGAAGAACATTAAGTGCTGCAAAAGCAAGAATAAAAAATAAAGAAATATCAATAACATCTCCAAACAAAACATTTTCGCAATTCATTGAAAAATTAAATAATAGTACAAAAGAAGAACAATATCGTATAATCTCAGTAATTGTAGGAGACATACAAAGACTAATTATATTTCCACAACTAGGATGGCAAACAGAAAACGAAGTACCAGAGATAATAATAGCAGATTACTATAAACTAAAAAAATTAGGCTATAATAAATATATTTTTGATAAAGAAAGAATACAAAATTTGATTGATAAAAATGGAATAGCTAAAGGTTATGAACCAAATTATTTTAATTAATAAATACAATATTATAAGAGAAAATATAGGAAAAGCCATATTTATAAAATAATATTATAAAAAAATACAGCAAAATAATTATAGAAAGGATTGAAATAAATATGAAAATAATACTAGCATCTCAATCACCAAGAAGAAAAGAATTATTAAAACTTGTAGTTTCAGATTTCGAAGTTATAATAAGTAACACAGATGAGAAGATAATAGAAAAATTAGAACCAGAAGAAAAAGTAACAGAAATTGCGTATAAAAAAGCAAAAGAGGTATACAAAAAAACAAATCGGGGATAGGATAATAATAGGTGCAGATACAATGGTATTAAAAGAAAATAAAATTTATGGTAAACCAAAAAATGAAACTCAAGCAAAAGAATACATAAAAGGATTACTACAAAATGATAAATCACACTACATAATTACAGGAATAAGCATAATAATCGAAAAAAATGGAAAATATAAAGAATTTAAAACATTTGACAAGACAAAAATATTTTTTAAAGATATTTCTGATGATGAAATAGATAAGTGGATAAAAACAGGAAAGGCTTTAGATAGAGCAGGTGGTTATGGAATACAAGATGAATTTGCAGTATTTGTTGAAAAAATAGAAGGAAATTACACAACAGCGGTGGGATTGCCTGTTCATAAAGTTTATGATATTATAAAAGCATATATTTAAAGTTTAAAGTACAACAAATTTTTAAAAAACTATAATATAAAAGATAAAAGAAATAGAAGATATAAAAAATGCATTTGCTAAATTCCAATCTGCCACAAGAGATTCAGTATATAAAAGTGATTTACCTAATAATGAACTTTACTGTACAAGTGTAAAAGGAAAGAAAAGATACATTAATCCATTAGTCAACTATGAAAATAAAGCGAAAAGAATAAAAGATATATCTTCTCTTGCAAATAATGATATTAATAATTTCTTAAATATGAAATTACACCAATATATTGGCTTCAATTTTGATTTTAAACCATATAATTATACATAGACAAATTTGATGATTATTAGAAACTAAGAAGTAGTTCCTAATATCAAAATTTGCTTCATGAAATTTAGAAAAGGAGGAGGATTAAATGAATAGTAATAAACATACATACAATATAATAACTTTATGTGGGTCAATTAAATTTAAAGATGAATTTATAAAAGTCCAGGAGAAATTTACCTTAGATGGAAACATTGTTTTGATACCTAATTTTTTTAATAACATAAAAAAAGAGAATATAGACAAAAAGACTAAGCAAATGCTAGACGAAATGCACAAACAAAAAATAGATATGTGTAATGAAATTTATGTGATTAATGTTGGCGGATATATTGGAGAAAGTACAAAGACAGAAATTGAATATGCAAAAGTAAAAGGAAAAAAAATTTCTTATTTAGAAAGTATTAAATGAAATAGTAATTTGGGATAGGCAGAAGGTAATTTATATGAAAATAGAAGAAATGGTATTTAAAAAAGAAAAATTAAATAAAGAAAAGTTACTTGCTTTTGGGGTTGAAAAAGAAGGTAGATTATATAAATATTCTAAAAAAATTATGAATGGCAATTTTAGAGCAGATGTCTATATTGATGAAAAAGGAAATGTTAATGGTAAAGTATATGATTTAGAGATGGAAGAAGAATATACAAACTTTCGTATAGAAGATGCTATTGGTGAATTTGTAAATACAGTTAAAAAAGAATATATAAAAGTATTAAATGAAATTAAAGATAACTGTTTTGAAAAAGAATATTTTATATATGAACAATCAAATAGAATATCAAAAATGGTATATGAAAAATATAAAGTAATTCCTGAATTTCTATGGGAAAAGTTTCCAAACTATGGAGTTTTCAGAAATAAAAGAAGCGGTAAGTGGTTTGGAATAATTATGAATATTGATAAAAGTAAAATTATTCCTAAAGAAACAGGGGAAATAGAAGTATTAAATATAAAATTAGATGATAAAGTAGATAAGTATTTAAAACAAAAAGGAATATATACATCATATCATTTAAGTAAAAAATCTTGGGTAAGTATAATATTAGATGATACTTTATCAGACGAAAAAATAATGAAATTAATAGATATAAGTTTTGAGAGTTCTGACATTAAAGGTGAATGGATAATTCCAGCAAACCCTAAGTATTATGATGTATTAAATGCCTTTAATAACACAGACACAATTACTTGGAAACAATCAAATAATATTATGAAGGGAGATATTGTTTATTTGTATGTCGCAGAGCCTTATTCTGCTATTATGTTTAAGTGTGAAGCAGTAGAAACTGATATACCATATCAATATAAAGATAAAAATGTTTCTATGAAAAAAATTATGAAAATAAAATTAATTAAAAAATATAAACAAGATGAATTTACTTTTAAAAAATTAAATGAATATGGAATAAGAGCAATAAGAGGACCTAGAAGTATTACAAGTAAATTAAGGAAAGAATTAAATAAATCAGAAAAAAAGTAAAGTCTTAAAACCACTAAAAAATCAAGCAATATTTATATATACCCTCTTATTTACAATTAAATATAATTGTAATATAATTTACTTTTAGAAAAATAGAATGGAGAGAAATGAAAAATGAACACAGAATATAAAAGTAAATATGAAATAAGTTATACAGAGTTAGGTCAAGATTTAGAATTAGGTTTAACAAAATCTATTGAGCTAGTTCAAAGTCTTGTAACAGACTATTTTGTATCTTTTGGAAGTGATAATAAAACAGTTAAAGAAAAAGATAATGCATTATGGGTATTATCTAAAACAAAAGTACATTTCGAGAAATTTCCTCAATGGAGAGATTTTATATATGGAAAAAGTTATACAACAAAAATTAAACCAATTCGTGTTGAAATGGAAACTATTTTTAAGAATGAAAAAGATGAGTATTTATTTGGAGCAAAGCAAGAAATTTGTCCAATAGATATTGATACAAGAAAAATTAGGAAGGTAAGTACAATT
>CAJFQT010000019.1 GCA_904419095.1 uncultured Clostridia bacterium
TATTGAAATTATTAAATGCATTAACAGTAATCCTAAAATTGGTATTATTCCATTAAATATTGGTATTCCAATATCTGCCATCGGTACTGTTGATAAATCTGCTATCATGATTGATATTGCAAGTTCAAATGGCTGCAATTGTCCTATTTCTCTTTTTCCCATTAATCTCATTACAATTAAAACAAATATATATAAAATAATTGCTCTAAAAAATGTTATTAACATTTATTTTCACCTTTTTTCAAATATATTTTTTTCTATTTTTTACAAATTAACCTTTTTTTATACTATTAATTTTGAATATTTTTATTTGTTTTGTAAATAATAATTTTAGACTTCAAATTTTTACATTATAAAATTCAAAACCAAGGAGGTTGAACATTATGTCTGATACAGAATCAAATGTAAAAACAGGTGGCTCTACTGCTTGGCAAATTATAGGAAGATTAATTGGAGCCGCAGTAGTTTTAGCAATTACAGCTTTCTTTACACCTGGTTTTACTATCAATAATATCTGGACTTTAATACTCGCTGCTGTTGTTTTAACTGCAATAGATTATCTTGTCGTAAAATTTACTGGTTTACATGCAAGTCCATTTGGTAAAGGTTTTGTTGGTTTTGCTTTAGCA
Organism: uncultured Clostridia bacterium; assembly: GCA_904419095.1. Classification (GTDB taxonomy): domain Bacteria; phylum Bacillota; class Clostridia; order TANB77; family CAG-508; genus CAG-269. Next base: position 630 of record CAJFQT010000019.1, read on the forward strand.
GCAATTACTCTTTACGTAACTCAATTTTTTGTGGCTGGTTATTCAATTTCTTGGATGGCTGCTATAATTGGTGCTTTAATTTATGGTGTTATTGATTATTTCTTGCCAGGTAAGCAGGCTATGTAGTAAATAGTGCTATGTATTTTTCATTTTGAATTTTTGCTTATGTTTTATTGCACTATAAAAAAGATACCTAAATTATTTTTATCGATTTAGGTATCTTTTTATAAAATTTTTTTGTTATCTTTATAAAATATTTTTATTTTCATAAATTAATGTTTTGCAATATATTAAATCTTTTTTGTTTATTTTTTATTTTTAGCTTTATATATTTTATGATTTATATATATCTTTTGTTATATATAAATCTTTATATATTTTTTGTTTATTTTTTTGCTTTTTATATTTTATTCTTTTTTTATTTAATTATTTTTATATTTTATTTATTCTTTTGGGATAATTTTATTTGTTGAAATTGAATTATTTTTTAAAATACTATTTTCTGGAATTACTCCTCTGACAGATGATAATGGATATATATTTGTATTTTTCCCAATTACCGTGCCAGGATTTAAAACGCTTCCACATCCAATTTCTACATCATCACCTATCATTGCTCCTACTTTTTTCATTTTTGTTTCTATTTTATTTGAATTGCTTTTTATTACTACTAATTTTTTGTCTGATTTTACATTTGATGTTATTGATCCTGCTCCCATATGTGCCTTGTACCCAAGTATTGAGTCTCCTACATAGTTATAATGTGGTACTTGAACATTGTTAAATAAAATTACATTTTTTAATTCTGTTGAATTGCCTACTACTGAATTTTTTCCTATTATTGCTTTTCCTCTGATGAAAGCACAATGTCTAATTTCTGCATTTTCATCTATTATTACAGGTCCTGTTATTGATGCAGTTTTTGCTATCTTAGCAGATTTTGCTACCCATATATTTTCACCAATTTTTTCATATAGTTCTTTATTTAAGCTTTCTCCTAATTTTATTATAAATTCTTCGATTTTAGGTAATACTTCCCATGGATATGTATATTTTTCTAATAATTCTTTTGCAATGGTTTCTTCTAGATTATATAAATTTTGTATTTTACATTCTTCCATATTGAAATTCATTCCTTTCATCACTTTGTTTCAGATATTTACTTTTTGTTTCTTTCCCAAAATTTTTCATATAATTCTTTTGCTGTTTTTGGGCTATCGACTCCTTCTTTGTTTTTTACTGGTGCAAAATCATCTTCTCTTTTTCCTCGTAAAATTGCTATATCATCAAAGAATTCAAACGCATCAAATATAAATGCTTCAAATTTATATGAATTTTTTTCTGATGGTATAACTTCTTTTCCATTTTCATCAAGATACGAATTTTTCTTGAAAGCACTATGATATATTAATGGTTCTTTACTTATCTTTTCTATTGCGTCTATTGTAAATAAATTACACATTATATGTGCTTCTCCATATTTTAATTCTCCATTGTTATCAACTTCTTCTGCCATTTTTTCAGGTAATTCAGAATATTCTATAACTTTAGGATGCCCATTCATTTTGCAAAATACTCCTACTCTTTCTGTAGGGTTTGCCTTTACTATAGATTTAGAAGCTATTTGAACATTCTCTTTTATTGCTAAGCCTAATAATGTTGTATCTGCCATTTTTAAAAGAACATTATCAACTCCTCCTATAAATATCCATTTTATTCCTCTTTCTTTCATATCTGATAATGCTCCTGATGTTCGTAATGAAGAAAAAACTCCTCCATTTCCGTCAGATGCTTCTTTTATTAATCCATTTTTATTTATTAAAAGTTTTCCTTCAGTATTTATTAATGGTAATTCTCCTTGCTCGAATAGAATTACATCTTCTTTTTCATATCCAAAATAGTTGTTTTTTTCTAGGAAATCATATGTTGCTTCATTATTTTCTTTGCTTGTCATTATATACCAAGGTATTGTAACTCCATAATTTTTATTTGCTTCTTTTAAATTTTCAGCTAAAATTTCAAACAAATATTTTCCTTTTCCATATACATCCAATTTAAAAGTTCCTTTTGGGCCAGTATGTTCTAATCTAGTTCCCTGACCTCCTGCCATTGTTACTACTGCATATTCACCTTTTCTTATAACTTGTTCTCCTAATCCTTCTAATTCTTTTCTCTCAATGACTGTTAATTTTTCTTTATCTATGTATTTTATTGCTTCTATCTTATTTTCTTTTATTTCTACTTCTTTTTTTGTATTATCATAAAGTTCTGTCATTTGATGAAAATCTATTTGCTTAATTTGTTCTATTATCTCTCTTTTCTTTTCTTCATCTAATGTATTCATCCATCTTATTATATGTTCTTGATTATATTCTTTTAAAAGTTCAATAACATCTTGTAATTTATCCATTAATTTCATTCCCTTCTGTATTCAAATTTAGTAATATTAATTGTAAGAGTTTTTTATTTTTCTACTATGTTATAGCTGTTTTATGCATAATAGAAAAAGTCATTTGTGTAGAGAATATCCTATATACTTTTCTAGTTTTCTGTTATATTCTATTCAGATTTTAATCTTTTGATAATATTTTATTTTTCTTTTATCTTTTTTGAATAAACTTTAATAAAATTATTATAACTAATTTTATATATATGAAAATAAATGTCGCATTAAAAACTTTTTTGCTATTCTATCACAATATTTTTAATTTGGCAATTTTTTTTATAAAACTTGTAATAATAAAAAAAAATTTTAATATACATTTATTAAGTTATTTAGTACAAACATTTCTTGAAATCTAAAGGAGGGTATATAGATGGAAAATACGAAATTGTATCAAGACATCGCAAAAAGAACAGATGGGGATATCTATGTAGGAGTGGTGGGGCCTGTAAGAACTGGTAAATCTACCTTCATAAAAAAATTTATGGATTTATTAGTTATTCCTAATATTGACAATGAGTACAAAAAAAATCGAGCTAAAGATGAGCTTCCACAAAGTGCTGGTGGAAAAACAATTATGACTACTGAGCCAAAGTTTGTGCCTAATGAGGCTATTGAAATAACTCTTGATAATCAGTTAAAGTTTAAAACAAGATTAGTAGACTGTGTGGGCTATTTAGTTGATAATGCTATTGGTTATCTTGAAGATGATATGCCTAGAATGGTAAAAACACCTTGGTCAGAGGAAGAAATCCCATTTGAAAAAGCTGCTGAAATTGGGACTAAAAAAGTTATTGAGGAACATTCAACAATAGGAATACTTGTTACGACTGATGGAAGTATTACTGATATTCCTAGAGAAGATTATATTAAAGCAGAAGAAAGAGTTGTATCAGAACTAAAGGCAATTAATAAACCTTTTATAATACTTCTAAATTCTGCTGAGCCTGATTCTGAATATACTCAAGAATTAACACAAAAATTATCAGAAAAATATAATAATAGTGTTATTCCAATAAATTGTGCTAATTTGAATTTAGATGATATTAATAATATCTTTTCAAATGTTCTTTATGAATTTCCTGTAAATAGAATTGCAATCAAATTTCCTAGGTGGATTGATGGTCTTTCAAATGATCATAAATTAAAGATTGAGTTATTAGATGAAATTAAAAATGCATTTGCTAATGTAGCTGTTTTAAAAGATATCTCTTCTTGTATCTCTTCTATTTCTTCTTCTGAGATTATAAGTAAAACAAATTTAGAAAATATACAACTTGGTACTGGAAATGTTAATGTGAAAATTGAATTAAAAGAGGAATTATTCTATAAAATTTTATCTGAAATAACTAAAGTTCAAATTGATAATGAAGGTGATTTATTTAGTATAATTTCTGAACTTTCATCTACTAAACAAAAATATGATAAAATTGCTTATGCTTTAGAAGAAGTAAATGCTAAAGGTTATGGAATTGTTACTCCTTCAATTGATGAACTTGTTTTGGAAGAACCTGAAATGGTAAAGCAGGGTTCAAGATTTGGAGTAAAATTAAAAGCTACTGCACCTTCTATTCATATGATAAAAACCAATGTTACTACTGAAGTTTCCCCTATTGTTGGTTCTGAAAAACAATCTGAGGAATTAGTTAATTATCTACTTTCTGGTTTTGAAAATGATCCAAAGAAAATTTGGGAATCTAATATTTTTGGTAAAAGTTTACATGAACTTGTTAATGAAGGTCTTCAAACAAAACTTTCTAAGATGCCTGAAGATGCTCAGATTAAATTGCAAGAAACTTTAGAAAGAATTGTTAATGAGGGTAGTGGTGGATTGATTTGTATTATTCTTTAAGATTTTTTAAAGACATAGAAATTATATTATAGTTTCTATGTCTTTTAACTCTTATTTTATGTTATTGTACTGTTTCTGGTATTGCTACATCTTCGTCTGTAACTACATTTTGTTGAATTGGTGTATAGTCCGTTATTAAATATCCTTCTTCTTCTAAACTTGCTCCTGAATATATTCCAAAATTATCTTGTTTTCTTACTAAATACCCTGTATCTTTTTCTATATAGTATAATTCATCTTCTAATTTTATTGGTATACATTCTCTTCCATTTATATCTATAGTAGGCAATATATGTGTTATGCTATATGAGAAAATGTTAAATGCAGGATTTTCTATTGCATATTTTATTGATGGGACTTCTTCTGGTACTCCTTGTCTCGTTTTTTCTTCTAATGTTGCCTTTCCATTAGCATCTACTATGTATGCTTTATTTGTATTACTGTCGCTTATAATTTGCAGAATTATTTCTCCTTTATAAACCTGTTCTGTTTTTCCCATATTATCTTTTTTATAGTAACTCATATATGAGATTTCTTCTGTCTTTGTTGTATCAATATTACTTATGGTATATTTATAATTTTCCATTTTGTAGTCTTTATTGATAAGTTTGTTTAATAATAAGAAATTTCTTATAAAGTTTGCTAATATTACTAATATTACTACTGCAAATATTGTTAAGATTATTGTTAAAATCGTTTTTTTCATTTTCTATTCCCCCTTTTTTTATATAATAACATTGATTTTTTCTTTTTTCAACTCTTTTCTATTTACCTTTTTTTACCTTTGTTTACTTTTTTTATCTATTTGTTGTATTTACTTATTTTTATGCTATATATATGAGTGTATAATATTTTTTTAAAGAGAAAAAGGTGATTATCTATAGGAGGTCTAATTATGAAAAAACTATTACGAAAAGTTATGGTGTTAGCAACTGTTGTGTGTCTCTCTATTCTTCCTGCATCTTCTGTTTTTGCTATGGATTATTCTCCTGATAATTATTCAGAAAATTCTGTTTTACGTAGCAGTGGCTTCAACAGAAATGGTGAAGGTAGTGGATATACTAGTTTGTCTTTTACATTGACTGAATCACGGAATTATACTGTTTTATTTGGAGGAAAAGAACTTTACTCCAATAGTTCTATTTGGTGTATATTAGTAAGAGATTCAGACAAACAGCAGATGTTGTATTTACAAAGTAATCCTGATGGAAGTGCTGTACTGAAACATAATGTTCCTCTTTCTGCTGGTAGTTATACTGTAACAATTAATGGTGCCAATAATTATTGGTACAATGTACATATTTATTAATAATAAATGTGATTATTTATTATTTATAGCTTCACGATTTAATTATTAATTAATAATATTACCTTTTTCTTTTTATAGAGTATATATTATGCTCGTTCCCAACAGTATAGTTTTATACTTTCTGTTGGGAATTCTTTATGATATTTTGATTATAATATTTAAGGAAGGAGATATTATTATAGTTTCTATGTCTTTTATTTGGTATTTTATGTTATTCTACTGTTTCTGGTATTACTACGTCTTCATCTGTAACTACATTTTGTTGAATTGAAGAATAATCCATGATAGAATAGCCATCAGTTAATACTCCGTCTGAATACTCTTTGCATTCAGTTTGATATCTTACCAAGTATCCTGTATCTTTTTCTATATAGTATAATTCGTGTTCTAATTCAATTGGTATGCAATCTCTACCTTTAATATCAACAGTTGGTATTATGTGTGTAAGACTGTATGAATATATATTGAATGTAGGATAATCGCTAAAATATTTTATTGATGGAACTTCTTTTGAAAGTCCTGCTCCTTCAAGATTATCTGTCAAAATTTCTCCTATTTGATTTATCAAATAATTTTTATTTGTGTCATTGTCACTAAAAATTTGGTGGTGTATTTCTCCATTACCACTAATTGCTACTTCTTTTCCTTTATTTCCTTTTTTATAGAACTGCACGTAAGAAGCTTCTTCTGGTCTTATTGTTGTAAAACTACTCAAAGTATATTTATAATTCTCTAAAATATAGTTTTTGTCAATTAATCCCTTTAGTAAAAAAACATTCCTTATAAAATTTGCTATTATTACTATTATTAGTAATATAAGTATTGTTGATATTACTGTTAAAATTGTTTTTTTCATTTGCTATTCCCCCTTTTTGCTTATATTAACATTTATTATTATCTTTTTCAAGTCTTTTTCATTTATCTTTTTTTATCAGTTTATTATTTTTTTATTCGTTATATTGTTGCTTATAATATTTAAGGAAGAAGATATTATTATAAAAATCATATCTTCTTCCTTTTTTTTGACTAATATTATTTATTTTTGCAATACTGCATATATGTTACATCTTTGTCTTGTAGAACATATGCTCTAAAGTCTACCCCTTGGATGCCTGCTCTTAAGCATTGTACCATATCTGCACTCATTAACAAACTTTTTGTCCTTTTTGCTGTTACAATTACTGTTTCATCAACACTCTCTTCTTTTTTTACATTAAAGAAGGCAATTCTGCTCATATGCATAAAAATATACCTTATTAAATTTTTTGCTTTCATAGCAGTATTGAAGTCTTCTTTGTCTTTGCTTAGACAATCTAACTCTACAAGTACGGGGTCTATTACACAGATTTTTATGTTCTTTTTTAGCATTTTGTTTAAAATCTCTGTAATATTTCCTATGCCCATCACAGAAGTATCAATAATAACGCTGTCAATTGGACTTATATATTCTAATTCCTTATTTTCAGCTGTTATCTTTACTCTCTCCGCGTGGAGTTTGATTTCTTCAAGTATAATTTCTTTTTCCTTTTCTTCTTTTTTGTCTTGCTTTTTATTATTTTTCACCTGTAATGGGTTTTGTTTGTTATGTAGATTTTCCATAATTTCGTCATGAAGTGAAGTTTGTTTTATGCGATAACCAAGTGTAGTTTGAGGAATTTCTAACTCTTTGGCAATTTTCCCTAATGAAGAATATTGCCCTGTTTTAGCCATTTCTAGAACTTTTTTAGCTAATTCATTAAATGAATTTTGGTTTCCTTTTTTAGAAGTATTTTTTGTACTCTTTTTTGTTTTTTTGTTTTCTTTAAAATTAGCTAAAATTTTATTTAGCTCTTGCTCAGATAATTCTTTTTTTAGTTTCATAACTTTTGTATAAGAAAAACCTGTTTCTCTTGAAATTCCCCGAAAATCTGTTGTCTCTTCGCTAGCCAGAATCATTAAATCTTTTTCCTCTTGTAATTGTTTTTTGTCTTTTTTTCTCATTTTGTCTTTACCTCCATTTTGAATAATATTAGTTTATACAGCTTTAAATATTTGCTGTATCAATGAAATATACTTCAATTTATATTATAACACATTTACATAATATTTACAAACCTTGAAAAATTTATGTAAATGTGTTAAACTATATTAGTATTTATTAACAAATTTCTTTTAAATTAAAGGAGTTAAAGGAGGACTATCATGTTTGGAACAAAGGAATTTATTGATGTAAGTAAAAAATGTACATCTCTTGAACAGATACGGGAAATAAGTGGTGATTCTTCACATTACTTTTATAAGTTTTGGAATAATATGCCATCTGAAAATCAATCAGAAGTCTTTCGTAATTTACATAATAATAAACTTCTAGAAATAAAACATAAAAGAGATTTAGCACTCTCTGCTAATTATACTTTAATGTTAAAGATCTTGGAAGATACATCTGTTTATTCAATTGACATATTAGCAGATGCTATATATGTTTCTTCTTCAACAATTAGAAACTGGTTAAAGCTGATGGATGAATCATCTCGCAAATCCATCGAAAAAGCAATTGAAAAAAATTATGCTATTCATCAAAAAGAGGTTGCGTTAGCACAGAAAAAGTTCTTTTTAGAAATGAGCCAGAAGTCAACATCTTGGAATGAATTAGCAGAAAAAATTGGACGAAGTATAATATATGTTCAGAAATATGCGACAATTTACTCTATTAAGTCGCAAATTGAACAGAATTTTATTGAAGAAGCAGAACGAAGGTTTAAAACATTGATGCAATCTTATATTGAGGAAAGTCAGAAGGTTTCCACTATGCGTCAATTATCAAAACATTTCGATTTAACTTCTGTTAATTACCAGATAAAAAAATTCCCTCAAGATGTACAGGAAACAATAAAAGCTAATATCCAAAGAAACCGAACATCAAAAAACAATTTATCAAATTGAGAAATTGTTTTAGACTCAAAATAATCTGATAACAAAATTAAAAAATGTTATCTAATTAAAAAGAGAATGATTATTTTTAAGTGAACTTCAAAACTTATAAATACAACATTCTCTTTTTCAATATTTAAACAAAAAATCTTATACTACAAATTTTTTCTTCTAAGTTGTCCACAGGCAGCATCAATATCAGAACCTAACTCTCTACGAATAGTTGCAACAATTCCATGTTCATTCAAATAATCTCTAAATCTCATAATATTCTCATTTGAACTTTTAGTAAATCTTCCATTTTCAATCTTATTAATTGGAATTAAATTAACATGACAAAGCATACCCTTTAGTAGTTTAACCAACCTTTTAGCATCCTCTAAATTATCATTATTTTCCTTAGCCAAAGCATATTCAAAAGAAATTCTACGATGAGTTTTTTCAATATAATCCCTACAAGCTTGTAGTAGTTCTTCAATAGGATATGAATTATTTACAGGCATCATCTTACTTCTCTGTTCATTTGTAGTTGCATGTAAAGAAATGGATAAAGTACACTGAATATTTTCCTCAGCCAATTTATAAATCTTAGGAACCAATCCACTAGTAGAAACACTAATATGTCTAGCGCCAATATTCAATCCCTTAGGATTATTAATCAAATGAATAGCCTTTACAACATTATCATAATTATCAAGAGGTTCACCAATTCCCATAAAAACAATATTAGAAATACGAATCTTCTCATCTCTTTCAACTGCCATAATCTGTTCCACAATCTCTCCACTGCTTAAATTTCTCACAAATGGAATACCTGTTGATGCGCAAAACTTACATCCCATTTTACACCCCACCTGTGAAGACACACACAAACTATACCCATGATGATACTGCATCAAAACAGTCTCAATCGCATTACCATCCAAAATATCAAAAAGATATTTTTTAGTACCATCAGAAGCCACCTGTTTTTTTAAAATCTTAAACTCCTTAATAACAAAAATATCATTCAATTTATTTCTCAAATCAATTGATAAATTGGTCATATCTTCAAAAGAAGAGGCCCTATCATCATACAACCATTTAAAAATCTGTTCTGCCCTAAAAGGCTTCTCTCCCATTTCTTTTAGTTTCTCCTTTAATTCCTCCAAAGTAAAATCCTTAATATTTCTCTTATTTACGTTACAAATATCTAACTCCATAACAACTCCCTCTTCTATCGCTTAATTATTTCATTTAAAAAAACATAACTCTAACCATCAAAATCACTAAAAAATCACTCATACATTAAAAAACTAATTACTTTTTCCTTTAATAACTTTAGGAATAATCACATTTGTAGGTCTATTCACTTTAAACATATTCTCAAAATTCTGTAAAATCTCATAATCCTTTCCCCAAAAAAGCATCAAAATTCTTCTTCTAATCTTATCAAACTTAGTATCTCTAACCAAAACAAGACCAGTTTCCTTTTTACCTATCACACAACCAACCCCTTATTCATGTTCATAACATTCATTTATTACAAACACTATAAACACATACACATTTTTCATTAGCAACTAAAAATGAAATTTCCTAACAACAGCTTCCTTAACATCCTTTGCACAAAGCACAATAGTCAGCAAAAAATTCAAAATAGAAATACCAATAGCCACTATGCTTAGAACAAACTGATATATAAAATGTTCATAAATAAAATACAGTGGAAGTAAACTAAATAAGCAAATTACTAGTTGATAAATGGCATATCTAATATACTTCTTATGACTCACAATGGTCAAAATTAACATAGTAACATTTGCAACAATAATAATAATAGGAATCGCGATTTCAAGAGACCATCCTTTAAAGCCAATTCTATAATCAATAAAAGTTGTAAGCAAAGAAATTGCAATAGTCTGTATCATTACATGACCTGCAATATTAGTATTCTTATTTATTGAATACCAACAAGTTAGCCATGCATAAATAATTCCACTATTTGCAAGTGCTGCCCAATGAATCTCTGGCGTCGTTAACTTATTTATTACTATCAATATAACTGCAATAACTATGGAAGCTATAAAAAAACTCTTTATTAAAATATTGCTATTTTTACTACTTAGTTTTTGAGGATATAACATCTAAAACACCATTACTTTCTATTCTTACAGGAATATTTTTCTCTTGTAAGAATTCATAAAATTTTCTTTCTATATTTGCATCATCCAAAATTGAAGTAAAAGTAAAAACTATTTTATTTTCAAAAGAACAAGCAGAGCATTTTATTTTCTCAACTGGTTCTGGTGCAATCAGCATAAAAAACTCATCTATATATTCTTGATATTTTCCTATAATACCTATTCTACCAATATTTGAAAAAGTTGTTGTTGTATATTTTCTTATTTCCAAATAACTTAATCTAACTATTGGTTTTTTTAAAAATAATGGTATTGCTTTTATAAATGGATTTATTCCTAATTTCACATTATTTGACATCGTTTTTTGTATCTCTTCTTGTGTTAATTTTTCTTTAAATTCATTTTTCACAAAGTCCAATATTTTTTCAAATGTATGTAGACTATTTTCTTCCATCTCCGCTTCTACTGTCATATATGAGAAAAAATTAGATATTGTATTAGAAGGAAAATATTTTTTTAAATTTATTGGTATGCACACTTTAATAGGTCTTTTTCCTTTATTCTTTAAATAATTTTCTGTATAGATGCAATAAATTAAAACAGCAGTTAAATATTGTGTAATCGTTGCATTTGCCTTTTTACATTCTTGTTTCAATTTATCCAAATCAATTATCTCATGAATAGCTGATATTGCGCCTAATTTTATTTTTCTTCCTTTCAATTTATATGCTTTCTTTGTTGATAGATTTCCTTTTGCTTTTTTATCATAATTTTTAATATAGCTATCTTCTGTTGATATATCAACCTTTCGCACTGTTCTTAATTCTTCTTTAAATTTTTCTGGATGTGATAGTTCTAAATAATTGTAAATAATTTCTCTAAAAAATATTACACCGCTATTTCCATCAGTTAATGAATGAAATATATCTATATTTATTTTACAGTCAAAATATGTAACTTTAAACAAATATTGATGATTTCTACTAGGTTCAATATATTTGCAAGGATATTCTTTTTCTTCTTCTATAATTGGCTTTTTGGGATTATATTCAAAGTAATTCCAAAAGAAACCTTCTTTCATTCTGACTTTAAAATATTTGTATTTCTCTAATGCTATATTAACTGCTTTTTCTAATATTCTTGCATCTATTTTTTCTTTCAATACTACAGACAATCTAAATACTGTACTATATTTTTTTCCTGCTGATATTGGAAAGATTTTTGCTGAATTATCTAATCTTCTCCATTCAAGTTTCTTTTCCATCTTTTATCCCTTGAAATAATAAATTTAGGTTTTTTAGGGGTTTGCCTATAAACCCATTTCTAGTAGTATATAATATATAGCTCTTAATATAAATATAATTCTATTGATTTTTATCAAAACTTACACAAATTTTTCCCAAGCAATATTTGCTAAATCTAATCCCTTTCTTGTTAATCTAATGTCATCTAAATCTATTTCTACTAAATTTTCATTTATCAATTCTTCTAATTCTTTTCTAAAAAGATAAATTGGATTTTCTCCAAATTTATGTTTAAATTCTGAAATTGAAACTCCTTTTAAAGTTCTTAGTCCTAATAACATATATTCTTTTTCTTTATCTTCTTTTTGCTGAATTTCTTCTATTATTTTTATTTTATCTTTTTCTTTTATATTTTTTATCAAATTTGGTATATTGCAAGCTTTAAAATCTTCAATTGATGCATTTATATACTTAGAAAATTTTTCTGTGTTTGAGAATCTTATATTTTCATAATATGAATGTGCAGAAACTCCAAATCCTATATATTCTTTTTGTTTCCAACAGTTGAAATTATGCTTAGAATAATATCCTTTTTGAGCAAAATTTGAAATTTCATAATGCTCATATCCTGCTAATTCTAGCTTGTTTTTCACATAGTTATATTCCATTCTTTCTAATTCTTCGTCAGGTAGCTGTAATTCTCCATTTTCTATTAACTTTTCCATTTTTGTGTTTTCTTCCACAATTAAAGAATAAACTGATATATGTTCTGGCTTTAACTCTAAAATTTTTTCAATTGATTCTTTTATATCTTCTATTGTTTGAGTTGGAAGACCTATCATTAAATCTATATTTATATTTTTAAATCCAATTTTTCTTGCTAATAAATATGTATCTAGGAACTCTTTGTAATTGTGAATCCTTCCTATTGTCTTTAATAATTTATCTTGTACACATTGCACTCCTATGCTAATTCTGTTAATTCCTATATTGTAATATTCTTCTAACTTTTCTTTTGTTACTGTTCCTGGATTAATTTCAATTGTTGTTTCAATTTCTTTAAAATTTTTGTTGTTTTCTACTATAATTTCTTTTACTGTATTTATTATTTCTGCTATGTTTTTGCTTTTAGTAGATGATGGAGTTCCACCTCCGATATATATTGTTGTAATATTACTTTTTTCTAGTATTTCTTTTTGTGATATTATTTCCTGCTTTAATTTTTCAAAATATTTTTCTTCATCTTCTTTTTTATCTGAAAATGAAATAAAATCACAATAATAACATTTTTTTATACAAAAAGGAATATGTATATATATTCCTATTTCTTTTTTCATATTTGTTTACATTCCTTTCTAATAAGTCATAAATCATAATGAGACTAATTTTTTATTTGAAGTTGCAGTTGAAAGCTTAATCTTATCCTTCTTGAGCTATTTCAATTATTTTTTTTAACCTATAATTTACTCCAGATTTCCCTACGGGTTTTGCTAATTTGTTTCCCAACTCTTCATAAGATAAATCTGGATACTTTAGTCTTAAATTTGCTATTTCTTTTAAATTATCATTCAATTTTGAAAACTTTCCATTTTCCTTTAATTTTTTGATTGCATTTATTTGTTCTACAGATGCATTTATTATTTTTGTTAAATTTGCTGTTTCACAATTTACTAGCCTATTTACTTTTCCACGCATTTCTTTTTTTATCCTAATATCTTCAAAACTCAAAACAGCTTTGCTTGCTCCCATTAGTGCAAGGATTTTTGAGATTTCTTCTCCTTCTTTTATGTATATTGATTGTTTGTTTTTTTGGAATAGCCTCTTTACTTCTATATTTGATTTTTTTAATAATTCTTCTATTAAATTTGCAGTTTCTTTACTGTTAAAATTTATTTCTAAATGATATGCAGTTTCTGGATTAGTGATTGATCCCGAACCTAAAAACGCTCCTCTAATAAATGATTTTATGTATTCTTCTTTTATATTTTCAAAAAATAGATCTAAATTTATTATTATAGATTTTTCTTTCGTTTGTATTTCACCTATTTTTTCAAATTTGAATGTAATTACAAATAGATTTCCTTCCATTTCTATTTTATGTTCTATTTTTAAGTTGTCTAATAATTTAGAAAATCTATTTATGTTATAGTCACTTTCTGTTGCATATCTTATAGTTTTTATATTAACAATGTGTGTATTATATGTTGTTAAATATCCTAGTAATTCGTACTTTACTTGTTTTTTATCTGCTAAATTGTTTATTTGGCTTAGTTCTTGTTTGACATCTGTTGAAAAAGACATATTTATTCTCCTTATATAACTTTTGTTATTATTACTCTGTCATTATCACATAAATCTTTTTTGCAATACACTTTTGAATATTGTCCTTCATTTTTTATTAATTCTGTGACTTCTTCTTTTTGGTCAAATCCGATTTCTAAACATAAATATCCATTGTATTTTAAAAATTCATATGCTTGTTTTATAATTTTTCTATAAAAGTCAAGTCCATCATATCCTCCATCTAATGCTATGTATGGCTCTTTTTGTACTTGTTTGTCTAATTTTTTTATGATGTCTCTTTTTACATATGGTGGATTTGAAACAATTATGTCATATTTTTGATCTGGTAAATTATCAAATAAATTTGATTCTAAAAATGTGATTCTATTTTCTACATTATGAAAAATTGCATTTCTTTTTGCCATTTTTATTGCTTTATGGCTAATATCTATTGCTGTAATTTCACTTTCTGGTAAATATTTTGCCAGAGAAACTGCAATTGCTCCACTTCCTGTGCATAAATCTAGTATTTTTTTTGCTTTTATTTTTTTGGCTATTTTTATTACTTCTTCAACTAATATTTCTGTGTCTTGCCTTGGAATTAAAACACTTTCATTTACAAAAAAATTTAATTTCATAAATTCTTTTTGGTGAGTAATATATTCTATTGGTATTCCGCTCTTTATTTTTTTTATTGACAGAAAGTAATTTTTTTCTTGTCTTTCTGTTAATTGTTTTGTATCATGAACAATTATATATTGTCTTGTTTCTCTTAGAACATATTGCATTAGAAGTCTAGATTTTAGTTTAGGTGTTTCTATGTTTCCTACTTTTAATTCAATTGCTCCTTTTTCCATTGCTTGTTTTATTGTCATATTCTCACCTTCTTTTAATTTTCTTTCTGTTCATTGTGAAAATTAATTTGTTCTATCTTTTACATTTTATTGTATAAGCTATGTTTAAAATTGTTTATTTTTTCTATCTTTAAAAAATCCTAAAAATCCTTTACTTTGTTTTTCTTCATTCATTTTTTTCTTATATTTAGCTAGCCTATCGTCTATATTTCCTCTTCTAGATCTAGATGTTATTTTTGCAGTTCTTAATTCTTCTTCATCATCTTCTTCATAATTTTCTTCTTCGTCTTCTTCATAATCATCATCTTCATATTCGTTTTCATCATATGTGTCATCTTCTTCATCTTCGTAATATTCTGTTTCTTCTGTGTCATCATAGTCATCTTCATAATCTTCATCTTCTAGTTCATCATCTTCATAGCTTTCATCATACTCTTCATCATATTCAGATTCATCATAGTCTTCATCTTCTTCGTAATCATCATTATTTTCATCTTCATCAATTTCAAATTCTTCATCATCTTCGTATTCATCTAACTCATCATCTATTTCTTCATCTTCATCAAATATATAATCCTCATCATCTTCTATTTCATCTTCTTTTGATTTATCTTCTTCATAACCTTCGTTATCTTCTATATCTAAAACGTCTCCATTTTCTCCAAAAATATCTATATCTTCTTCTATTTCTTTTGGCTCTTCTATTTTATATTCTGATAAATCTTTTTCAAATTTTTC
>CAJFQT010000020.1 GCA_904419095.1 uncultured Clostridia bacterium
ACAGAGAACGGGCCGTTTTCGGCTGTTGAAGATATATTGCAGGT
Source organism: uncultured Clostridia bacterium (assembly GCA_904419095.1). Taxonomy (GTDB): domain Bacteria; phylum Bacillota; class Clostridia; order TANB77; family CAG-508; genus CAG-269. Next base: position 45 of record CAJFQT010000020.1, read on the forward strand.
TTCAGGAATAAAGGATGCCGTATTTTCAAAAATAAAGGACCAGATTACGGTATAAAGGAGTAGAGATATGGGAAAAAAGGTATTAGTAATCGATTCAACATTGCTTCAAAAGGCTAAATATATTGTACCTGTAATAAATCCTACGACTTCATATATTACAAACTTTGAGGATATAGATGTTGCGGTTGGATTTGAAGATACAGAGCAAATAAAACAATATCTAGGCATTTCTGGTGAGGAAATGAATTATGATGTTTTGTTAATTGATGCAGATTCAGAAGAAAGAATTGAAAAATTCGATTTGATGAAAGCAGATAAAAACTTTTTTGTTACATCATTTGATTTATATTCATTAAAAAAAGGACTTGAAGTATTAAGTATGTTAAAAAAACCAATGACACTTACAAAGATTTTGTTTGCAAAAGAAGTATTAAAAGAGGATGATGATTATCTTAATTTTCTTTCTTTAGGATATAAGGTTATCTGGGATGAAGAGAGAATATATTTTCCATTAGAAAATGGAGATTTAAGTGTGCTTTCAGAAAATCAAAGAGTAGCAAAAATTAAATTTAGAAAACTTAGTACACAATATAAAGATAGTTTAGCTTTTATTGTGTTAGAGGCGTTAAATGATAAGGAATCAAATGTTAGAAGAGCAATAAAAATAATCGAAAGAGGAGTATAGAATGTCAATTATAACTTTTTTTAATATTAATAAAGAGGAGACAGGTAAGACTATGGCTTTGGCTGCTATTGCAACATATATGTCAATAGAGCATAATACAAAAAATTTAGTGGTATCTACAACAAATAAAGAAGACAGATTAAAAAGATGCTTTTGGGAAGAGAAGAAAAAGCCTAAGTTTAGTTTTGGTATTTTTGGCCCTAATAAAAATAACATATTGGAACAAGAAGGAGGAATAAGTGGCCTAGCAAAAATGACAAGAAGCAACAAAATAACACCAGAAATTGTTACTAATTATACAAGAGTCGTTTTTAAAGATAGGTTGGAATTGCTATTAGGAGAAGGAACGGATAGAGAAGATATTTATGATACATATATAGAAATTTTGACAGTAGCAAATCAGTATTATGACAGGATTTTTGTTGACTTGGATTATAATGTTCCTCAAGATATTAGAGAAAAAATATTAAAAAAATCAGATATAATTGTAATCACAACAAATCAAAGACTAAGTAGTATAGAAAAGATTAGGCAAGAAAAAGAACAAAATCCATTATTTCTTTCTAGTAAAACACTGTTATTAGTGGGGAGATATGATAGATTTTCAAAATATAATGTAAAAAATATAACAAGATATTTGGGCGAAAAAAATCAAGTCCTAACTATCCCATATAATACATTATATTTTGAAGCAACTGATGAAGCAGGAGTTCCAGATTTATTTTTGAGATTTAAAAAATTTATTGATCCTGAGGATAGAAATGCATATTTTATTCAAGAGATAAAAAGAGCTTCAGATAGTATTATATATAGAATACAAGCAATTCAAGCAGGGTTATAGAAAGGAGAATATCAAATGACTATAACTAATATATTATTAACTTTAGTTGTACTAGTAGTAGCAATTGCGGCTATATTTTATTACATAAAAAAGAAAAAAAATGAAGAAGTTGAAACAACTATTAATGTTGATGATAAAACTTATACATTAGATGTAATGAAAGAATTTGTAAAAAGAAGACTTGACGAAATTACGAAAGTAAACTTATATGATATAGGTTTGTCAGAAGAAGAATTGAAGAGAAGAAAAAATAAAAAATATGAATTAAAGAAAGCTTTGAAAGGTTGTACCTATGGAGATGTTAATGACAAAAAATATGTTCAAGAGCTAATATATGATTTATTATCTAGTGAATATGGAGTTGATGAAACAAACATATCAAAAGCTATACCATTTGATATACCTTCTTTATTAACAGCACAAGACAAATTTGATATCTTAATCTATGCATATAAAAAGGATTTTGGATATGAAGCATTAACAGAATTGATAAAGAAATATAATTTGGCGGATTTAAAGTATATTGAAGGTGAAAGTAAACCTTCATATGTAATTACTGCCAAAGAGATAGAAGATATCTATGAAAAAGAAAATATTCAATTGAGTTTTTCAGATAAGTTATCAATAGTAGTTCAAAGAATTTATCAACATTATAAAGGATATAGTACAATAGATGAAGTAAGAGATATGAATATAGATGGTGTATCTGGTGGTGTGTCTGGACTTCCAGAAAGTTTCTTAAGCCAGGTTGCACAAACTGCTTCAGGAGATTATTTAAATCAAGTAGCAGAGCATAAAGTGCCAAGAGCGTGTGATAGTATATGGATATTTTTCCAAGGTAAATCAATTCGTTTAGCATTTTTGTCATTTGGTACAGAAGCTGAATTAAAAAGAGTTTGTCAAAATATTTATAAATATAACAATCCAGGACAATTGTCAGATACAAATGGTTATAAGATAAATGAAATGAAGGACGGTTCTCGTGTTGTTGTTGTAAGACCAAGTTTCTCAGAAACATGGGCATTCTTTGTTAGAAAATTCGATGTTAAAAGAGCAACACTAGAGCAATTAGTTAGAGATCCAGGAAAAGAAGATACAATTGAATTGTTAAAATTCTTAGTAAAAGGGGCAAGAATTACAGCAATTACAGGTGAGCAAGGTTCAGGTAAAACAACTTTGCTTATGGGTATGATTGAAAATATTTATGAAACCATGAATATAAGGGTTCAAGAAACTGCATTTGAGCTTCACTTAAGAAAAATTTATCCTACAAGAAATATTTTAACTTTCCGTGAAACAGATACTATTTCTGGACAAGAAGGTTTGGACGTTCAAAAGAAAACTGACGGTTCTGTTAATATTATCGGTGAGGTTGCAACAGATCCCGTAGCATCTTGGATGATACAAGCAGCACAGGTTGCATCTAAATTCACATTATTTACACACCATGCTAAGACTTTTCCAAACTTAGTCACAGCACTTCGTAACTCAATGTTAAGAACAGGTGTATTTACAGATGAGAAAACAGCAGAAGAGCAAGTTGTACAAGTATTGAATTTTGATATTCATCAAGTAAAGGATTTTAGAGGAAAAAGGTACATAGAAAGAATTACAGAATGTATACCAGTAGAAAATAAAAATGAATACACATTTGATCATAGAAATGAAAAAACATTAGAAGGAAAATTCGACAAATTTTTTGATAATGCAACACATTACTTCACAAAATCAACAGATAGACAGTTATATACATATAGAAATATTATGGAATATATTGATGGTGAATATGTAATTACAAATCCAATTTCAGATCAAAACTTAAAAGAAATGAGAGAAAATATGGATGCTACTGATGTAGAAGCATTTGATAAATTTGTAGAAAAACATTGGGGAAAGAAATTAGCAACTGTTTCAGTTTCAGCAGATGATTATGAAGAAGCAAATAAACCAAAAAGAAGAGGAAGGAAACCAAGAGAAATATAAGCTAGGAGGTGAAAGCAGGTGTCAAATGAAACAATATATATAATTATGGGTGTAACTGTAGGACTTTTTGTACTTATAGTTTTAGCATATTATATTTTGTCTAAAAAAATGCAAAAGTCAGAATATAAAGCTATACAAAGGTTACAAAAAGGAACAAAACAGAAGAAATTTTCTTTAGAAGTATTATACCAAAAATTATATATTACATATGTGAAAATACCTTTCATAAAAAGATATATATTAAAATTAAGAAGAAGACTAGAGATTATAAATATAGATGATGAATATAATACCAGAAAAGACTCATCAAGAATTTTAACAAAAACACTTGCAATACTAATTCCTATAGTAATAATTAGTATTTGGATTACTTCTTCAAGCTATTTGGTAATGTTTATTGTTCTTATTTTTGAATTATTTATGATTGATACATTAATTGATGGTTATGTAGATAAAATAGATGATAATTTACTTAAACAACAAATTCAATTCTTTTCAGAAATTAGACATGCATATCATGAGTTTAATATGGTAGAGGAAGCTATATATCAAGTTTCACAAGATGATGAGTTGGATATTTCTAGACAAGGTGAAAAGATATATGAAATATTAATTTCAAATGACCCAGAAACAGAGCTTGAAAAGTATTATGATATTGCGCCAAATAGTTATTTAAAAGAGTTTGCAGGAATATCTTATTTAACTAAAGAATTTGGTGATAGAAAAGTAGATGGAGCATCATTATACTTAAAAAATGTTGATAATATAACACAAGAGATGCAACTAGAAATTTTAAAAAGAGATAAATTAAACTATGTGTTCCAAAGTTTATCTTTTATATCAATAGCACCTATTGTGTTATTAGAGCCATTGAAAAACTGGGCTATATCAAACTTTTCATTTGTAAAGAGCTGGTATTTAGGAAAATCAGGAATGATTGTACAAATATTGATTTTAATTTTAACATTTGTTTCTTATGTATTAGTAAGAAAGTTAAAAGATAATGGATCTGTTAATCTTAAAACCAAAAATACAGAAAATCCATGGCAAGCAAAATTATATAAAAAGACATTAATAAAAAAATTTGTAGACTTATTTATACCTAAAGATGGAACGAAAGATAGAAGAAAAGTTACAGAATTATTAAAGGAAGCTGCTTCACACTTAAAAATAGAATGGCTATATATAAATAGAATTGTGACATGTGTAGTTGTTTTTATAGCTTCTTTAATTGTCTTTATGCAATTACATCAAGTAGCAATAAATTATGTTTATACTGAGCCCTCAACTGATTATGATTTGATTGGTGGATTGTCAGAGAGTGATGAAGCAAAGGCAATGGAAATAACATTGCAGGATAATGAATTTTTAGACAGATTTAGGGGAAAAATGGATACGACAGAGGATGATATAAAAATAGCATTAGAAAGATCACCATATTATGAAGAATCACAAGATGATGAAATAGAAACTGCTACACAAAGAATTTATGAAAAGTTACAAATTGTTAATAGTGAATATATGAAGTGGTTCGAATTTTTACTTGCATTTGTTTTTGCAATAGTTGGATATATGTCACCTATTTGGATATTATATTTTCAAGCAAAAATGAGGCAATTAGAAATGGAAGATGAAGTAATGCAATTCCAAACAATTATATTAATGTTAATGAGAATTGAAAGAGTAAATGTTGAAATAATTTTGGAATGGCTTGAAAGATATTCAAATATATTTAAAGAGCCGATTGCTAAATGTGTTAATAACTATGAAGCAGGAGCTTGGGAAGCTTTAGAAGAAATGAAGAATGAAATTGCATATCAACCATTAATTCAGATAGTAGAAAGTTTGCAAGCAGCTGTTGAAAAAATTCCTATTAAAGATGCGTTCGATGAGTTGGACTCAGAAAGAGATTACTATAGAGAAAAACGTAAAGAATCAAACGAAAGATTAATAAAAAGAAAAGGAATGATAGGAAAAGGAATAGGTTTTGCACCTATGATTTGTATGTTTGTAGGATATTTAATTATTCCATTAGTATTCATAGGATTAACAAGTATGTCAAGCTCATTTAGTTCAATGTCAAGTACAACACTATAAAATTTTATATATGATTAAAAGAAAGGAGAGTAATGTACTATGGAAAATGCATCAAAAGCATTGCTTATGGCAGGAGGAATTTTGATTGCACTATTAGTTTTAGGTGCATTACTCTTAATGTTTAATCAATTATCAGATTATCAGAGGAGTAATACTGAATTATTAAATAGATCACAAATTTCAGAATTTAATTCACAATTTAATCAATATGCTAGAAATGATTTGCAAGGATATGACTTAATTTCATTGATAAACAAAGTAGTTGATTATAACAGAAGAACAGGAATTTATGGTGAATTAGACTATAATATAAAAATAACTCTTACAATTAATATAACAAGTGCATTTCAAACTAAATTTGGTGGTACATTAAATAAACTAAAGGTAGGAACTTATACAGTAAAAACAAGAAATGATAGTTTGTATCAGATGTTAGATGAATTTCGTCAATATGATTATACTTATACTTTAGATGTAATGACTACATTAGTCTCAAATAGGCAGAGTTTATTAGACGGAACCAAAAGTTCATCGGAATTTACAAATGATAGACAACCATTTAAGGATTTATCAGGAAATGTGGTTGAAGGTGAAGAATTAGTTAGAATATTAGATGATTATTCAGAATATTCTGCATTTAAATCGTCTACATTTAGAATTTTAGATGAACCGACATATACTGGAGATCAAGTTTCTGGAATGAGTTTTCAATATTTAAAATAGGAGTATGATATGGAAAATGCATCAAAAGCGTTAATTATGGCTGCTGAAATTTTAATAGGTTTGCTTATTATTTCACTTGCAGTATATTTGTTTACTTCTTTTGGAACTTCAGCAGCACAAATTAATCAACGAAACGCAAATCAACAATTAGCACAATTTAATACCAAATATACCACATATTCAGGGAGAACAGATTTAACTGTTTATGATATTGTTACTGTGGCAAATATGGCAAAAGAGAATAATACGGAATATGGTGAAGTTAATAATTATACTACATATTATGAAATTATTGTAAGAATTGGTGGACAGAGGATTGATACTTATAGTCAGAATGATATGGATGAGCTAATTCAAACAAATCAAATATCTACAAAATATAAATTGCAAGATAGTGATATACAATATCATGAAGAAAGTGGTAGAATAGCACAAATTACATTTAGAGTAGTTAATTAATATAATTAGAAGCTATTTTTAGAGTTTTGGAAAACTAAAATTTGGAAATGAATTTTGTGATAATTTGTTGAAATAAATCATAATAAATGCTATAATAAAAAGGATAGAGAAAATGAAAAAATTTATTATTTTCTTGATTGTAATTTTGATTATAATCTCATATATTACATATTTGTACTTAGACTATAGAGCAGATATTAAATCTGCACAATATGACAATATGAAATATGAAAAATATTTAGACAAAGAAGTTAATGCAAATATAGTGGCATCTGTTATAAATAGAGCGGTTGACAATAATATAAGAGAAGAAGTTCAGAAAAGTAATAATGGGGTTTACATTGATAATCAAAAGTCATCAATAAATGTTCAAATAAAGTTTTTGGATAATGATAAAACTTATGATATGGAAACTTTATATAATGACGGAATGGATAATTTTATTAAATATTATAATCAAATAGATTTCAAATGTACAAAAATAGAATATCATAAAAATACTGGTAGAGTTAAATATATGTTATTTGAACAAATAACACAATAAAAATTAAGTTATTAAAATTACTAAAGATAACTTTAGTATTAATTGTAATATATATTATGAAAAACAAAGGAGGAAAATATTATGGAGAATGCGTCAAAAGCATTAATTATAGCAGGAGCTATATTACTTGCAATATTACTAATTTCACTTGGTATAATGATATTTAATCAAGCACAAGATACTGTTTCAGGAAGTGGAATGGATCAAGCAGCTGTATCTACATTTAATAACCAACTTTTAAAATATGAAGGAAATATTAAAGGAACAATGGTTAAATCTATGATACAAGAAGTCTTGGCTATAAACGCAGAAGCTGCTAATAATGATAATATTAAAGTGACAGTAAAATTAGGTGCTGATTCTACTGCAGTTGAAAAACCAGCTACATCTACAATTATAAATAATAATACTTATGCTGTAAAAATGATTTATGGAGCAAATAATAGAATTAGTAGTGTTGAAGTTACAGGTACTTTTAAATAGTAAATAATTTTTAATAGTTGATATGGTAAAATTTATTATATGTGAAAATTTTGAGTAACAAAGGAGGAAAATATTATGGAGAATGCATCAAAAGCATTAATTATAGCGGGAGCTATATTGCTTGCAATATTATTAATTTCACTTGGTATAATGATATTTAATCAAGCACAAGATACAGTTTCAGGAAGTGGAATGGATCAAGCAGCTGTTACATCTTTTAATAATCAATTATTAAAATATGAAGGCAGTAAAAAAGGAACAATGGTTAAAGCTATGATACAAGAAGTTTTAGCAATAAATGCAGAATCAGATAATAACGATTCTATTTCGGTACAAGTTCAATTCAATAGTGAGGCTGCAACAACGACTCCAACAACTTCAAGAATTATAAATAATAATACATATGAAATTGTAATGGGGTATGACGGTAGTTCTAATAGAATAAATAAAATAACTGTTACAGGTACTTTTTCTGCTGCGTCTTAATAATGTAGAACTGTTTTTACTTATTAAAAGGAAAAAATTTACTTTGGAAAGGAAGGTGAATACTAATGGAAAATGCTGTGGAAGCTTTGAAAATTGCTGGTTCAGTCCTATTATTTGTTATGGCACTTTCTGTTAGTATTGTAGCCTTTGGACAAGCAAGACAAACATCAGATGTTATTTTAGATTATAGAGACAGAGAAACGGAATATATAAATGGTGATTATTATTATGAAGCAACAGGCTTAGAGCGCACAGTTAGTTTTGAAACAATTATACCATCTATATTTAGAGCATATAGTGAACAATATAAAATTGTTTTTGAGGGGCTAACAGAGCCAATTTATACATATAAAAATGCACGAAATGAAAAAGAAGATAGATATATAATTGATTTGGATTATGATGCAAATATTATAAATAGTAATGATAGGGCACAAGGATATACAACTTTTTTGAATGCAATAATATATGGGATAAAAGAAGAGAGATTTTCTACTTGGTATGAGACTCCAAGTAAGGAAGTTATATTACCAGCACAGAGTCTATATGACAGATTGAAAGGTAAACAAATTAAAGAATATTTAGGTGTATATTATCCATCAGAAACTGCTGATGAGAATGATACAACTACAATAGATACTAATACTACACAAGATGAAGTTCCTGAGTCTAATAAACAGGAAAAAAGAATTATTACTTATAAAATTACATAAATTTCACATTGTAAGTATGTAATATTTATAAAACTATAAGGAGGGAGAAAAATGGGAGATACAGTAATAGTAATTATTGTTATAGCACTTTCAGTAGTATTAATGTTTGTATTTCCACTAATGACAATGGCAGATAGAACAGATGATATAGCTCAATTAACAATAGAAACCGCAACATCGGATTTTGTTAATTCAATTGTAGTAAAAGGAAAGATTACGCCAGAGGATTATCAAAGCTTTTTACAAACAATTACTTCAACGGGAAATACTTATGATGTTGAAATTGAAGTACAAGTATTAGATGAAAATCCTGGAAAAAAGACAACACAAACAGATAGAACGACAATAGGTGAAAATGAGTACTATATTATCACTACTTCACAAGTTTTAGATGTAATAGATCCAGATGGAGGTACACCAAAATCATATGGATTAAAAGAGGGAGATTTTGTATTTGTTAGAATAAAGAATACAAATCAAACTTTGGCACAACAATTAAAGAACTTTTTCTATACTGTAGTAGGAAATGATACATATTCACAATCTACAGAAAAGGGAGCAATGGTTAAAGCTACAGGAAAATAAAATTCAAAATTGATAGAAGGTGTCCTGTAATATCTTTTTTGATAAAATAACCTAATAAAAAATTTTGTTTAGACCTACTATCATTTATATTGAGGAAGAGGTTAGGGATGTTTTTTCAAAAAAAATATTATAGGACATTTTTGTATTACTAATAATTAAAATATATTAATTCAAAATTTTTATTACTAATATAAAGGAAAGATGGAGTATGAAATTACAAGGTTTAGCGGTAATGTTTATAATTATTATTTTACCGATATCAATGGTTTTAGCATCATATACAGAAACTAGAGTTGAAACTTTAAGATTACAAATATCATATGATGAAAAACTTGATAGTGCTACAGCAGATGCAATAAGTGCTTTCCAAATTAATACATATAATGGTGATGAATCTATATTTGCTAATTATAAAATGGAAGATATTCAGGCAGCAGTAAGTACATTTTATAATTCAATGAGGACAAATTTTTCAATGGGAGGATATAATAACAGAGACATAGAAGATTTTGTTCCAGCTTTAGTGTTTATAATGTATGACGGATATTATATATATTCTCCATATCAGAATACATGGGATGAAGAAACAATAAATGAAACAAAACGATTTGTTCAAAATGGTGGAATGGCTTCATATGATGGTGGCACTACAACAGATTATAACAGAGAATCATTATATGGATTGAAGCCATATGTATATTATAGCTGTAGATATGTAAATGGAAGTGCAGATGTTGTTATTACATATGCTTTGGATAATTATGTTTCCATTAAGGGAAAAATAGGAAATGAAGTTGTTGATAAAAGCGGATATTTACTTTCAGATGTTCAGCTAAATAATAATATAATAACATATAGAGGAAATGCTATAACAGCGGAAAACTATAGAGAAACTGTGATTGTTGATGGACAGATTAAAAATTTACCATGTAGGAAAATTAATGGAACTAAATATTATTATGATGAATCAACAGGTCAGACATTTCATTTCTTTAATAATCAAAAAACGGTTGATACATTGCTTACATTTGATGTAGTACAAAATAGTAATGCCGTAGAGTATTATCAGCAAGCTATTGAATTAAAAAATTATATAAATTCTCATCCAGATTTAAAAAATTTATCTACTAGAAATGCAGTTGATGAAGATGGGAATTCTTTAGAAAATGAATTTGGAAATTATGACATTTTTGAAGAATTATTTGATGGAACAATAGAGGATGAAGATTCATTATTTAATAGCCATAGATTAGATGTTATAAAATATTCTGTTGAAAGAAATCTTTCTGTTGCAATTACAAATTATAATAATTATTCAACGGCTACAACTAATTTTCAAATGCCTCAGTTAAAAGATTATGAATGGGATCAAATTTCAAATAATATATCTATGATTAGCTTTTTACAAGGTTTGCCAATAGGTGCTAAGATTTATAATGGATATTCAATAGTCTCAAATAATAAAAATGCAGAATATGTTTCAGAAGATTCTATTTATATTCTTACTTCAGATAATGTGTATCATAATGTAAAAGATTCAGACTTATATGATGGAAGTGAAAATATTTCAGGAGCAGTAGGATATTATAATATAAATTTTGAAAGAAAATCTGCTTATGATACTTCTGGAATTAGAAATTATTATTATCCTGTTGAAAATGCTACTGGATGTTATAATAGTATTGTTAATAGAAGAGATGTTTCAGATGATAAGATTTCTGATATGTTAAATGGTACAGGTGAACTGGCTAGAGTTTATTATACAGCTTTGGGAAGAGAACGATATGGGCAATATAGAGCTTCAAATAATACTAATTATACAACGAGTATAGGAGATGATGTGACAGAAAATGATTTGAAGATAAATGCAACAGTAACATATAATGATATACAAAGTGAGGCAACAGTTACATTAACTATTACAGGAGATGGGGCAGATACAGCAATAATTTCATATGATAATGTTCCTGGATTAGAAAGAATTAATGATACAACTTACAGATGTACTCAAAATGGACAATATACATTTAGAGTACAAAGTGCAGATGGAACTCAAAATGTAAGTAGAACTGTAAATATAAATGCAATTTATTCTAATGAAGATTTTGTAAAATATAATGTAAAACCAGGTGATTATATAAGGTATGAAGTACCAAGTAATGCAATAAGTATTTTATCTAATGAGTCAGGTTATGAAAATACGCAAGTTATTAATACGCAAAATTATAGTTCTGGAAGTTGGCAAGTTTTATATAATGACACAGAACATGGTTATGGGTTACAGATAATTTCAACTAGAGATGTAACAAACGGAAATGGCCTATATTTAAGAGGTCAGTCAGGATATAATAATAGTGTATCTATATTGAATACGATAGCTAGTCAGTTTGTTAATTCAACATATGCAGAATGGGGAAGAGGATTAGGACTAAATCCTGCAAATCCAGTAGATACTCCAAATAATGCAGAACTATTATGGGGAGGAGATAGTGGATGTAAGGATTATGATAGTAATTATACACAAGATTTAACTCAATTAAGGTCATATGGATTGTTAAGAGATAGCACAGATGTATGGTTAGCTTCAAGAAATTACGATGCACAATTTGAAAATGGTGAAGGATATCATAGATGGAGTGTTAGAGCATTTTCAATTTCTGGTACTGAAGAAGATAAGATGATATTTGAGCAAAATTACAATGATAGTAATCAAGAGAAAACAGAAAGAGCAGGAGTTAGACCAGTTATAAAATTGAGAGATAATATTAGAATTGTAAGTGGTGATGGTACTATTTCAAATCCTTATGTGATTTCTATGTAGAATTTAATTGATATAAATTAATTTAATAATAAAATAAAAAATAGCAAATATTTTTCATGTAAGATGAATATTTGCTGTTTTTTTTTTGAGAATAAAATATTTAAAAATTTAGCTTAACCATTTTTTTATTATATGATAAAATTTTAAATTTAACATTTTTGAATACATTTTCTTTAAAAGTTAATAATAAAAATAATACATTTATATTTAAATTGATTAAAGAAAAGAGGAAAAAATGAAAAAAAAATTAAAAATAATTTTATTATTAGTAATTTTAATAATTTTATATATCTATACTATTGCAATAGGATATTTACCAGATAATATTGTTTTATTTGAAGGAGAAGATTTACAAATTCCTTCTATATTTGGACTTCTTTTTAATATAGAAAGTGAAAGCAAAACATTAGAAACATCTGCTAATACTTCAAATAAAATATCAGATAAAGTAGGAGTTACAAATATGGAAGTAAGTCTTTTTAATAAGTTATTTATTAAAGAAGTTGAAGTTAGTGTATTACCAAAAACTAAGGTAATACCAGTAGGAAATTTGGCAGGCGTAAAACTATATACAAATGGAGTATTAGTAGTTGGCATGTCAGAAATTCAGGGAATGGATAATAAATTATATAAACCATATGAGAAAACGGGAATAGAAGAAGGAGATACAATTATTTCAATTAACAGTCAAACTATTCATAATACAGAGGATTTAATTGAAAGTGTAAATGAATCATCAGGGAATGAAATAAAAATAGATTATGTAAGAGACAATCAAACTTTACAATGTAGTATGACACCTGTAAAAACTTCAGAGGAAGAGTATAAGTTGGGTTTGTGGGTGAGAGATAGTGCAGCAGGAGTTGGTACAGTTACTTTTTATGAGCCAAAATCAGGTTCTTTTGGTGCATTAGGACATGGAATTGTTGATATAGATACAGAAAAATTAATAGATATTTCATCAGGAGAATTTGTGACAACAAAGATTTTAAATGTTCAAAAAGGGGAAAAAGGAAGTCCAGGAAAAATACAAGGAACAATAGAGAATCAAAAAAATATCGGAGTAATATCAAAAAATACTAAATTTGGAATATATGGAAAAGTTGATAATATAGATACTTTGAATTTACAAAATTCAGAAGAAATGGAAGTAGCATCTCGAGATGAGATTCATACTGGACAAGCAACTATTTTATCTACTTTAGAAAATGGTAATACAGAAAAATATAATATTGAAATAGTTAAAATTTTTAAAGATAATAATTATGATAATAAAAGTATGCAAATAAAGGTAACAGATGAAAGGTTATTAAATAAAACAGGGGGAATAATTCAAGGAATGTCCGGTTCGCCAATTGTGCAAGATGGAAAATTTATAGGTGCAGTTACACATGTTTTAGTAAATAATCCAGAAGAAGGATATGCAGTTTTTGGTGATATAATGCTTAAACAATTAAATCTTAATAATTAGAAATTTAGTTTAACATTAAGGTGAATTTTTTAAAAGTTGATATATAAATGTTTTTTGTTAAAAATATTTATATATCAACTTTTAAAATACTTTTGAAACATATTCAAACTAATTCGTTGTAAGGGAGGTGATAGTATGGAAAACAATGAATTTGATATAAAAGTAATAAAGCAAAAATTAGGCTGAAAAATAACACATATTAATGGGAAAATATGTGTTATTTTTTTTGTGTTAATAAATCACTAATTTCTGTTACAGTTCCAGCACCTAATGTAAGAATAATATCGTTTTCTTTTACATTATCTTTTAGATAATTTATACATTCCTCAAAATTAGGTATATATAAAGCATTTTTTCCTAAAAATTTAATCTTATTTGCTAAATCTTGTGAACTGATATTATATGTGTTTGTTTCTCTAGCAGCATATATATCTAAAAGGATAATATGATCAAAGTTCATAAGAGCACTTGCAAAATCATCTAGTAAATTTTTGGTTCTACTATATGTATGAGGTTGAAATACTACCCAAGATTCATTGTATTTTTTATTTTTTAAAGAGTTAGCTGTTGCTCTAATTTCTGTAGGATGATGACCATAATCATCATAAATACGAGCATTGTTAATCTTACCTTTAAACTCAAAACGTCTATGTGCACCAGTAAATTTTTTAAGAGCTTTTTGAATATATTTTTTATCAATGTTATATGCGTCACATAAGCATATACAAGCTAGTGCATTTAATACATTGTGCATTCCAGGTACAGAAAGAGAAATACTAGAATAAATGTCGTTATTTTTATAAACGTCAAAACTAGCAAATCCATCATCATCAAAAGAAATATTATCAGCATAAAAATCGACATTGTGATTTTTAATCCCATATGTTACATTTTTGGCATTTGTATAGCTTATCAAATCCAAACAATTTTTATCGTCGCCATTTATTATTAATAATCCATCATTTGGTAATAATTTTACATATTTAATGAAAGCATTTTTTATATTTTCAAAATTTTTAAAATAATCTAAATGATCATTATCAATATTTAAAATTATTTCAGCTTTAGGTGAAAACTTTAGGAAACTTTCAACATATTCACAAGCCTCAATTATGAAATGTTCACTATTACCAACTTTATAGTTACCATCTATTTGCTTTAAGTAGGCACCTACTTGTATACTAGGGTCAGTTAAAGCTTCCAAAAAGCAAAGTGAAACCATTGATGTTGTAGTAGTTTTTCCATGAGTTCCAGAGATACAAATAGTATCCTTAAAACATCTAGTAATTTCGCCTAAAAAATCTGCTCTTTCAATAGTTGGAATATTATTTTTTTGTGCTTCAATCATTTCAGGATCATCTTTTTTTATGGCAGCAGAATAAACAACTACATCAGATTTTTTAACATCTTCTATAGAATGCCCAATAGTAACAGGAATTCCCATCTTATTTAGTTTATCTGTGGTTTCAGAATGTGCCCAATCAGAGCCAGTGACATTAAATCTCCAGTTTTTTAATATAGCGGCAATACCGCTCATACTTACTCCACCAATTCCTATCATATGTATATTTTTATATTTTTTTAAATTTTCTATATTTGGCATTTTTTACACCCCTAATGAATATTTTTTTGAATTTTAAAATTGTATTTTATAACAGATAAATTATATAATGTAAATGTATATTTTTCAATAGTTTTGTGCAAATTAATTGTATATATTTATATATCAATCTTTTTGATACCTCTATAAAATTAAATCTGAATTCTATTATTACAGTATTTAATATATAGTATTATATAATTGAATACCTTATCATTATTATATGATAAAACTATAATATATATTATAATATTTGTAATAAAAAATTTAAAAAAATGTAAAAAAAAGAAGGAAAAACACTTTTTTTAGAGAATAATATAATTGTACATATATATAATATGTATAATTAATACTTAAGGAAGGCGGTGCACGCAAAATGCAAATTACAGATGTACGTTTAAGAAAGGTAAATTCAGAAAACAGAATGAAAGCTGTTGCTTCTGTAACATTCGATAATGAATTCGCAGTACACGATATTAAAGTTATCGAAAGTCAAAATGGATTATTTATAGCTATGCCTAGCAGAAAAACTCCAAACGGAGAATTCAGAGATATAGCTCATCCAATTAATGCTGAAACAAGAGAGAAGATTCAAAAAGCTATATTAGAAGCTTATGAAGCTCCAGAAACTCAAGAAACAGAGGAATCAGCAGAATAATTTATAAATTAAAAGCACTTTGATGGTGCTTTTTTTGTGTGAATTTTATGTGAATTTTTGTAAAAAAGAAAATATATAGAAAAGCTAGAGA